>NZ_JAOCLC010000046.1:0-42222 GCF_029845105.1 Stenotrophomonas sp. GD03654
AGGCCCACACCGCCCCGCCCAACCAGCAGAAATCCAGCACCGCTTCTGCCGTTGATGTTGCCGTTGCTTCGGCGGGTGCAGGGCTGCAAGCCCTGCCGGAAACCCTCACCCCGCCGGGGTGCCGGCACCGTGCAGGTAATCCAGGCTCACCTGCAGCAACGCCCTCAACCCGACATCCAGCGCCTTCTCATCCAGCAGGAACTTCGGCGAATGGTTCGCCGGCGCCGTCGCCGGGTCGATGCCCACGCTGGTGGAGCCGACGAAGAAGAACATGCCCGGCACCTCCTTCGCGTACAGCGAGAAATCCTCCGCGCCCATCTGCAGCGGCGGCTCGTAGACGTTGTCCTTGCCCACCACCGCCTGCAGGCTCGGCAGCATCTTCGCGGTCAAGGCCGGGTTGTTCACCGTGGCCGGGTTGCCATCGGCCTCGTAGATCTCGGTCACAGCCTTGGCACCATGCGCGGCGGCGGTGTGCTCGGCCACATTCCGCAGGTCGGCGAAGATCTGTTGGCGCATGCCTTCATCGAAAGTGCGGATGGTGCCGACCATCTCCACTTCATCGGGAATGATGTTGTAGCGGATGCCGCCGTTGATCGCACCGAAGGTCAGCACCGCCGGCTGCTTGGACAGGTTGGCGCGGCGGCTGACGATGGTCTGCGCGGTGCCAACCAGATCGGCAGTGGCGACGATCGGATCAACCCCGTTCCACGGCGCCGAGCCATGCGTCTGGCGGCCGATCACCTTGATGCCGAAACGATCGGACGCCGCCATCAGCGGGCCACCGCGAACGGCGATCTGCCCGGCCTGCACGCTGGAGAACACATGCAGGCCAAACACGGCTTCCGGCTTGAAGTCGGCAAACAGGCCCTCTTTCAGCATCAGCGCAGCGCCGCCCTCCTCCGGTGGCGGTGCACCTTCTTCGGACGGCTGGAAGATCAGCATCACCTGGCCCGGCAGATCCTTCTTCATCGCCACCAGTGCTTCGGCCACGCCCAGCAGCGTGGCGGTGTGCGCGTCGTGGCCGCAGGCGTGCATCACGCCCACGGTCTGCCCGCGGTACTGCGCGGTGGCCTTTGACGCAAACGGCAGGCCGGTCTGCTCGGTCACCGGCAGCGCGTCCATGTCGGCGCGCAGGGCGATCTTCGGCCCCGGCTTGCCGCCCTCGATGATCGCCACCACGCCGTGATGGGCGATGCCGGTCTTCGGCTTCAGTCCCATCGCACGCAGGCGCTTGGCCACCTCGGCCGAGGTGCGCTCCTCGCGGTTGGACAGCTCCGGGTGTTGATGAAAGTCACGGCGCCATTCGACCACCTTGGCCTGCAGGCGCTGCGCGGCAGCGGTCACTTCGGGGCGCTGCCCGTCCTGGGCGTGGGCGAGGGCCGGCAGGGCCAGCAGCAGGGCGGACAGCAGCAGCGAACGGCGCATCGCGATCTCCACAACAAAGGGGGTTCCGGCTGAATGTAGGGCAACACCGCCGCCACGGGAACCTCCGGCGCCGGATCCGGTCTTAGCGCCCGTCCCATCCGTCATGCAGGAAACGTGATGTGGCACAGGTATGCTTTGCGCATTGCCCCCGGCGTCCCGCCCGGTCCAGCCCTCTCGGAGTCCTCGTAATGTCACGTGTTTGGAAGATCGTGCTGCTGGTCGTGGCAGTGCTGGTGCTGGCCGTGGTCGGCCTGCGCGTCGTCGGTGGCGGCAAGGACAAGGCTGGAAAACCCGCAGCGGGTGCGCGCCAGGGCGGTGAAGATCCGGATGCCGGCCCGGTGCCGGTGACCGTGGTCGATGCGACACGCCAGGACGTGCCGGTGTATGCCAGCGCGCTGGGCACGGTGACCGCGATGAATACCGTCACCGTCAGCCCGCAGGTCGGCGGCCAGCTGATGAGCCTGAATTTCCGCGAAGGCCAGGAAGTGAAGCAGGGGGATGTGCTGGCGGTGATCGATCCGCGCACCGCGCAGGCCAGCTATGACCAGGCCGCCGCGGCCAAGCGCCAGAACGAAGCCCTGCTGGCCACCGCGCGCTCCAACTTCCAGCGCTCGAACGCGCCGGAGTATCGCCAGTACGTCGCCAAGACCGATCTTGATACACAGCGAAACCAAGTGGCACAGTACGAAAGCGCAGTCGCGGCGAACGAGGCCAGCATGCGCTCGGCGCAGGTGCAGCTGCAGTACACCAAGGTCACCGCACCGATCTCCGGCATCGCCGGCATCCGTGCGGTCGACGCAGGCAACGTCGTCAACGCCGGCACCGCACTGGTCACCCTGACCCAGATCCATCCAATCCACGTGCTGTTCAACCTGCCCGAGCGCCAGCTCGGCGACGTGCGCCAGGCGCAGGCCGCCGGCACGGTGCCGGTGGCCGCGCTGGACCGTGCCGATTCGCACGTGCTGTCAGGTGATGGCAAGCTCGATGTGGTCGACAACCTGATCAGCGCCGACAGCGGCACGTTCAAGGCGCGCGCGATCTTCGACAACACCGACAACGGCCTGTGGCCGGGCCAGTTCGTCAACGTGCGCATGCAGCTGCGCACGATCGCAGGTGGTGTGGTCATCCCGACCCAGGCGGTGCTGCGTGGCCCGGATGGCGAGTACGTCTACGTCGTGCAGGGCGACAACACGGTAAAGATGCAGACCGTGCGCAGCGGTGTGGAAGTGGGCGACAGCCAGGTGCAGATCGCCGAAGGCCTGAAGGGCGGCGAGCGGGTGGTCAGTGAAGGCCAGTTCCGCCTGAAGCCGGGCAGCAAGGTCAACGCGCTGAAGCCTGGCGAGACCCCGGCCGCGCCGACCGAGGCCGAACTGAAGGCCGCCGAACAGAAGAACGCGGGCGGCGGTGGCCGTCGCGGTGGTGGCCCGCGCTGAGCGCAGGCCACTGATCTCCCTCGCGCCGGCGAACCTGCCGGCGCCGACATTGAAGTGCCAGCAAGGATCAGTCCGTGGGCTTTTCGACGATCTTCATCCGCCGTCCCATCGCCACCTCGCTGTTGATGGCGGGCCTGTTGCTGCTGGGCATCCTGGGTTACCGCAAGCTGCCGGTGTCGGCGCTGCCGGAAATCGATGCGCCCAGCCTGGTGGTCACCACCCAGTACCCTGGCGCCAACGCCACCACCATGGCGTCGCTGGTCACCACGCCGCTGGAACGCCAGTTCGGGCAGATCTCCGGGCTGGAACTGATGACCTCCGACTCGTCGGCCGGGTTGTCGACGATCATCCTGCAGTTCTCGATGGACCGCGACATCGACATCGCCGCACAGGACGTGCAGGCGGCGATCCGCCAGGCCACCCTGCCCTCGTCGCTGCCCTACCAGCCTGTCTACAACCGGGTGAATCCGGCCGACGCAGCCATCGTCACCCTGAAACTGACCTCTGACACGCGCCCGCTGCGCGACGTCAACAATTACGCCGACTCGATCCTGGCCCAGCGTCTGTCGCAGGTGCAGGGCGTGGGCCTGGTCTCGATCGCCGGCAACGTGCGCCCGGCCGTGCGCATCCAGGTCAATCCGGCGCAGCTGTCGAACATGGGCCTGACCCTGGAGCAGCTGCGCAGCGCGCTGACCCAGGCCAACGTCAATGCGCCGAAGGGGTCGTTGAACGGCAAGACCCAGTCCTACAGCATCGGCACCAACGACCAGCTGGCCAGCGCCGCGGAGTATCGCGACACCATCATCAGCTACAAGAACGGCCGCCCGGTGCGACTGTCGGACGTGGCCGAGGTGATCGATGGCGTGGAGAACGATCAGCTGGCCGCCTGGGCCGATGGCAAGCCGGCGGTACTGCTGGAAGTGCGCCGCCAGCCCGGTGCCAACATCGTGCAGACCGTCGAGCGCATCCGCGCGATCCTGCCGCAGCTGCAGGGCGTGCTGCCGGCCGACGTGCACCTGGAAATCTTCAACGACCGCACCGAGACCATCCGCGCCTCGGTGCATGAAGTGCAGTTCACCCTGATCCTCACCATCGGCCTGGTGGTAGCGGTGATCTTCGTGTTCCTGCGCCGGCTGTGGGCCACGATCATTCCCTCGGTGGCGGTGCCGCTGTCGCTGGCCGGCACCTTCGCGGTGATGGCCTTTGCCGGCATGTCGCTGGACAACCTGTCGCTGATGGCGCTGGTGGTGGCCACCGGCTTCGTGGTCGACGATGCGATCGTGATGATCGAGAACATCGTGCGCTACATCGAGCAGGGCAAGAGTGGCAAGGAAGCAGCCGAGATCGGCGCGCGCCAGATCGGCTTCACTGTGCTGTCGCTGACGGTCTCGCTGGTGGCGGTGTTCCTGCCGCTGCTGCTGATGCCTGGCGTCACCGGCCGTCTGTTCCACGAGTTCGCCTGGGTGCTGAGCATCGCCGTGGTGCTGTCGATGCTGATCTCGCTGACGCTCACCCCGATGATGTGCGCCTACCTGCTCAAGCCCGACGCCCTGCCCGAGGGTGAGGACGCGCACGAACGCGCGGCCGCCGCCGGCAAGCAGAACCTGTGGACGCGCACCGTTGGCCTGTACGAGCACAGCCTGGACTGGGTGCTGGGCCACCAGCGACTGACCCTGGTTGTGGCTGGCGCCGCACTGGTGCTGACCGTGCTGCTGTATGTGCTGATTCCCAAGGGCCTGCTGCCCGAGCAGGACACCGGTCTGATCACCGGCGTGGTGCAGGCCGACCAGAACATCGCCTTCCCGCAGATGGAGCAGCGCACCAAGCAGGTCGCCGAAGCGCTGCGCCACGATCCGGATGTGACGGGCGTTTCGGCCTTCATCGGTGCCGGCAGCATGAACCCCACGCTCAACCAGGGCCAGTTGTCGATCGTGCTGAAGGAGCGCAGCCAGCGCGATGGCCTGGACGAGATCCTGCCGCGCCTGCAGAAGGCAGTGGCCGGCATTCCCGGCGTGGCGCTGTACCTGAAGCCGGTGCAGGACGTGACCCTGGATACCCGTGTGGCCGCCACCGAGTACCAGTACTCGCTGTCGGACGTGGATTCGGCAACGGTGGCGACCCAGGCCACGCGCCTGACCGAAGCGCTGCGCAAGCGTCCGGAACTGGCCGACGTGGACAACAACCTGTCCAACCAGGGCCGCGCCCTGGAGCTGAACATCGACCGCGACAAGGCCAGCGTGCTGGGCGTGCCGATGCAGACCATCGACGACACGCTCTACGATGCGTTCGGCCAGCGCCAGATCTCGACCATCTTCACCGAACTCAACCAATACCGCGTGGTACTGGAAGTGGCGCCGGAGTTCCGCACCAGCACGGCGCTGATGGAGCAGTTGGCGGTGGCGTCCAACGGTGCCGGCGCATTGACCGGCACCAACGCCACCAGCTTCGGCCAGGTCACCTCGTCGAACTCGTCGACCGCCACCGGCATCGGCGCGCAGAACACCGGCATCACCGTCGGCGCCGGCAACATCATCCCGCTGTCGGCACTGGCCGAAGGCAAGGTCAGCAGTGCGCCGCTGCTGGTCAGCCACCAGCAGCAGCTGCCGGCGGTGACGGTCTCGTTCAACGTCGCGCCCGGCTATTCGCTGTCCGATGCGGTACGTGCCATCCAGGAAACCAAGGACAGCCTGGACATGCCGGCCCATCTGCATGCCGAATTCATCGGCAAGGCCGCCGAGTTCACCGGCAGCCAGACCGACGTGGTGTGGCTGCTGCTGGCCTCGCTGGTGGTGATCTACATCGTTTTGGGCGTGCTGTACGAGAGCTACATCCACCCGATCACGATCATCTCCACGCTGCCGCCGGCGGGTGTCGGCGCGCTGCTGGCGCTGATGCTGTGCGGCCTGAGCCTGTCGGTGGACGGCATCGTCGGCATCGTGCTGCTGATCGGCATCGTCAAGAAGAACGGCATCATGATGGTGGACTTCGCGATCGAGGCGCGCCGCGCCGGTGCCAACGCGCATGAAGCGATCCGCCGCGCCTGCCTGCTGCGCTTCCGCCCGATCATGATGACCACCGCTGCGGCAATGCTCGGCGCACTGCCGCTGGCGCTGGGCACCGGCATCGGCTCGGAGCTGCGCCGCCCGCTGGGTATCGCCATCGTCGGCGGCCTGCTGCTGTCGCAGCTGGTGACCCTGTACACCACGCCGGTGATCTACCTGTACATGGAACGCTTCTCCGAATGGCTTGCCCGCCGCCGCGAGCAGCGCGCGCTGCGCAACGGTTCGCTGCAGGAGCCGCAGGCATGATCCACGCCCCGCTGCTGCGGTGGGCCGCACGATGAACCTGTCCGGCCCCTTCATCCGCCGCCCGATCGGCACCGCCCTGCTGGCCATCGGCCTGTTCATGGTCGGCCTGATCTGCTACCTGCGCCTGGGCGTATCGGCACTGCCGAACATCGAGATCCCGGTGATCTTCGTGCATGCCAGCCAGTCCGGTGCCGATGCGGCGACCATGGCCTCCACGGTCACCGCACCGCTGGAACGCCATCTCGGCCAGCTGCCGGGCATCGACCGCATGCGCTCGTCGAGCTCGGAAGGCAGCTCGCTGGTGTTCATGATCTTCCAGAGCGGCCACAACATCGATTCGGCCGCACTGGACGTCCAGACGGCGATCAACTCGGCACAGGCCGACCTGCCCTCGGGCATGGGCTCGCCGATGTACCAGAAGGCGAACCCGAACGACGATCCGGTGATCGCCATCGCGTTGACCTCGCAGACGCAGTCGGCCGACGAGCTGTACAACGTCGCAGACTCGCTGCTGGCACAGCGCATCCGCCAGATCAGCGGCGTCGCCTCGGTCGATATCGCCGGTGCGTCGACGCCGGCGGTACGCGTGGACGTCAACCTGCGCCTGATGAACGCACTGGGCCTGACCGCCGATGACCTGCGCAATGCCGTGCGCGCGGCCAACGTGACCTCGCCCACCGGCTTCCTCAGCGATGGCAACACCACCACCGCGATCATCGCCAACGATTCGGTGGCACGCGCCGCCGACTTCGCCGACCTGGTGGTCAAGACCCAGGGCGACGGCCGGGTGATCCGACTGAAGGACATCGCCAACGTCTACGACGGCCAGCAGGACGCCTACCAGGCCGCATGGTTCGACCACAAACCAGCGGTGGTGATGTACGTGTTCACCCGCGCCGGCGCCAACATCGTGGAGACCGTGGACCGGGTCAAGGCGCAGATCCCGACCCTGCGCGATTATCTGCAACCCGGCACCACGATGACGCCGTACTTCGACCGTACGCCAACCATCCGCTCGTCGCTGCATGAGGTGCAGATCACCCTGCTGATCAGCCTGGCGATGGTGGTGCTGACCATGGCGCTGTTCCTGCGCCGGCTGGCACCGACGCTGATCGCTGCGGTGACCGTACCGCTGTCGCTGGCCGGTGCCGCGCTGGTGATGTACGTGATGGGCTTCACCCTGAACAACCTGAGCCTGCTGGCGCTGGTGATCGCGATCGGCTTCGTGGTCGACGATGCGATCGTGGTGATCGAGAACATCATGCGCCACCTCGACGAGGGCATGCCGCGCATGCAGGCGGCGCTGACCGGCGCGCGCGAGATCGGCTTCACCATTGTCTCGATCACCGCCTCGCTGGTGGCGGTGTTCATTCCGCTGCTGTTCGCCAGCGGCATGATGGGCGCGTTCTTCCGCGAGTTCACCGTCACTCTGGTGGCGGCCATCGTGGTCTCGATGATCGTCTCGCTTACGTTGACCCCGGCGCTGTGCAGCCGCTTCCTCAGCGCCCACGACCACAGCGCGCCGCCGTCGCGCTTCGGCCGCTGGCTGGATGCCGGCCACGAGCGCATGCTGCGCATCTACACCGTGTTCCTGGACTTCTCGCTGCGCCACGCGCTGCTGCTGTCGCTGACGCCGCTGATCCTGATCGGCGTCACCATCTTCCTGTTCGGGGCGGTGAAGAAGGGCGCGTTCCCGCCGCAGGACACCGGCCTGATCTGGGGCCGCGCCAACTCCAGTGCCACGGTGTCCTTCGAGGACATGGTCGCCCGCCAGCGCCGCATCACCGACATGCTGATGGCCGACCCGGCGGTGAAAACCGTGGGTGTGCGCCTGGGCAGCGGCCGCCAGGGCTCCAGCGCGCAGTTCAACATCGAGCTGAAGTCGCGCAGCGACGGCCGCCGCGAAACAACCGCGCATGCCTTGGCGCGCCTCAGTGCGAAGGCCGACCGCTACCCTGACCTGCAGCTGCGCCTGCGCGCGATCCAGGATCTGCCCAGCAACGATGGCGGTGGTTCCAGCCAGGGCGCGCAGTACCGCATTTCGCTGCAGGGTAATGATCTGGCCGCACTGCAGGAATGGTTGCCCAAGCTGCAGACAGAGCTGAAGAAGAACCCGAAGCTGCGTGACGTCGGCACCGACGTGGACAATGCAGGCCTGCGCCAGAACATCCAGATCGACCGCGCCAAAGCCGCGCGCCTGGGCATCACGGTCGGCGCCATCGACGGTGCGTTGTACGGTGCGTTCGGCCAGCGCCAGATCTCCACCATCTATTCGGACATCAACCAGTACAGCGTTGTGGTCAATGCGCTGCCTTCGCAGACCGCCACCCCGGCGGCACTGGATGAGGTGTACGTGCGTGCGCGCAACGGCGACATGGTGCCGATCACCGCGGTGGCCACCCAGGTCCCGGGGCTGGCACCGTCTCAGATCACCCACGAAAACCAGTACACGACGATGGACCTCAGCTACAACCTGGCTCCGAACGTGAGCATGGGTGAGGCCAAGGCAATCATCGACGCGACGGTGGCCGGCATGCGCATGCCCGGCGACATCCGCCTGGCCGACGACGCGGGCTTCGGCTTCAACTCCGATCCCAGCGACATGCTGATCCTGGTGTTCGCCGCGATCCTGACCGTGTACCTGGTGCTGGGCATGCTCTACGAGAGCCTGATCCATCCGGTCACCATCCTGTCCACACTGCCGGCGGCGGGCGTCGGTGCGTTGCTGGCGTTGTTTGGCACCAACACCGAGCTGTCGGTGATCTCGATGATCGCGCTGGTACTGCTGATCGGCATCGTCAAGAAGAACGCGATCATGATGATCGACTTCGCGCTGGTCGCGCAGCGCGAGCATGGCCTGGCACCACGCGATGCTGCGCGCGAGGCCAGCATCGTGCGCTTCCGCCCGATCATGATGACCACGATGGTGGCGATCCTGGCGGCGGTGCCGCTGGCGATCGGCCTGGGTGAAGGGTCCGAACTGCGTCGCCCGCTGGGCATCGCGATGATCGGCGGCCTGCTGTTCTCGCAGAGCCTGACCCTGCTCAGCACGCCGGCGCTGTACGTGATCTTCTCCTGCCTGGCCGAGCGCTGGCGGGCGCGTCGCGCGCGCAAGCGCGAAGCGAAGCTGCTCAAGCGCGCACAGCGGGCGTAGAAGGGCCCATCCACGCATGGCGTGGTTCTACGGGTAGAGCCGGCCGCTGGCCGGCTTTCTCCTTATCGCGAATCTGCCGGCCAGCGGCCGGCACTACCGTGGGTGCGGACGGTGGGTGCAGACCGTTGGTCCGCACTCCATATTTCACGCGCAGCCCGCAATAATGGTGGAAGACCCTTCCACCGAGCCTGCATGTCCGCCCGCGAATCCCGCCTCAGCCGTCTCTGGGCCCACGAAAAGGCCAGTTACGGCCTGCGTGTGTTCATCGCCCTGACCGCAGCGCTTGCCGTGTGCTGGCAGCTGGATGCGCTCACCGCCCTGCCCGGCGTGTTCCTCGGCATCATCGCCAGCGCCATCGCCGAGACCGATGACAACTGGTGGGGCCGTACCAAGGCGGTACTGCTGTCGCTGCTGTGCTTCTGCCTCGCCGCCGCCTCGGTGATCTGGCTGTTCCCCTGGCCATGGATCTTCATCGGTGCGCTGGCGCTGTCCACGTTCGGGCTGACCCTGCTGGGTGCGCTCGGCGAGCGCTATGCGTCGATCGCCCAGGCCACGGTGACGCTGGCGATCTACACCATGATCGGGCTGGAGCAGCATGGCGCCAGCGACCTGCACAGCGCGCTGGACGCGGTCAGCCATCTGCTGGCCGGTGCGGTCTGGTACGGCCTGCTGTCGATCCTGTGGACCGCACTGTTCGCCAACCGTCCGGTTCGCGAACGCGTGGCGCGCCTGTACGTTGAACTGGGCCGCTACCTGCAGTTGAAGGCAACACTGTTCGAGCCGGTGCGCGAGGCTGACCTGCAACGTCGCCAGCTCGACCTGGCCGAGCAGAACCGGCGCGTGGTCGGTGCATTGAACGAGGCCAAGGCCGCGATTCTCGCCCGCTTCGGCCGCTCCGGCCGGCCCGGCGTGAACTCCGGCCTTTACCTGCGCCTCTATTACATGGCACAGGATTTCCACGAGCGCGCCAGCTCCTCGCATTACCCGTACGGTGCGCTGGTCGACGCCTTCTTCCACAGCGATGTGCTGTACCGCTGCCAGCGCCTGCTCGACCTGCAGGGCCAGGCCTGCGCGCGGCTGGGCGAGGCGATCCGCCTGCGCCGTCCGTTCGTGTATGGCGAAAGCAACCAGCAGGCCGGACGCGACCTGGCCGATGCGCTGGCCTACCTGCGCGACCAGCAACGGCCGCAGTGGCAGCGACTGCTTGGCTCGCTGGACCTGCTGGTGCACAACCTGCGCAGCATCGAGCGCCGCCTGCTGGATGCGGAGCGCTCCGAAGCCAGCCTGGACAACGTCGATACGCGCCTGCGCGACAGCAACCCGCACACCCTGAGCGAGATGGGCGTGCGCGTCCGCCAGCAGCTCACGCCCGGATCGGTCCTGTTCCGCCACGGCCTGCGCATGGCATTGGCGCTGATCGCCGGTTTCGCGGCAATCCGCCTGTTCAATGCCCAGAACGGCTCATGGGTGCTGCTGACCATCGTGTTCGTGTGCCGCCCCAACTTCGGTGCCACCCGCCAGCGCCTGGCGCAACGTATCGTCGGCACCGTGGCCGGCCTGGTACTGACCTGGGCGCTGCTGCAGCTGTTCCCGCAACTGCACGTACAACTGCTCATCGCGCTGCTGTCGGCGCTGTTGTTCTTCTTCACCCGCACCGACCGCTATCTGGTGGCGTCGGCGGCGATCACGGTGATGGCCCTGACCTGCTTCAACCTGATCGGCGATGGCTTCGTGCTGATCGTGCCGCGCATGGTCGATACGCTGCTGGGCTGCGCGATCGCCGCCGCCGCCGCGTTCCTGATCCTGCCCGACTGGCAGGGCCGCCAGCTGCACCTGGTGCTGGCGCGCGTGCTGGACACCGCCGCGCGCTACCTGGATTCGGTGCTGGGCCAGTACCGCAGTGGCATGCGTGATGACCTGGCCTACCGCATCGCCCGCCGCGACATGCACAACGCCGATGCCGCGCTGTCCACCGCGCTGTCGAACATGCTGCGCGAGCCGGGCCACGTGCGCCGCAACCTCGATGCCGGTTTCCATTTCCTGGCGTTGTCCAACATGCTGCTCGGCCATCTTTCGGCGCTGGGTGCGCACCGCGACCAGGTGGACAGTTACGCCGGCGATCCGCTGGCGCTGGCCGCCGGTGAGCGCGTACGCAAGGCGCTGCAGCAGCTGGCCTCGGCCCTGACCGCACGGCAACCGGTCAGTGAGGACGACAACGACGCCGACCGCGCGGTGGCGGCCGAGCTGGAGCAGATCGACGAGGCGATGCCGCCGAAGCTGCAGCTGATCCGCACGCAGATGGCGCTGGTGCTGCGGATGCTGCCGAAGGTGCGGGCCGCGGCCAATGAGGCGGTGCGCAGCCTGACCTGATCCCGATCGCTGAATCAGGCATTTCATCCACGCACGGGGTGGATCTACTGCGCCGTGTGCAACGGCGCGTTGCGCCTGGCGCTGCAGTTCGATCACGCCGCCACGCGGATACTGGGCAATCCCCCGCTCCGAATCATCGTCATGAAAATCGAACTCAGTGGCCGCACCGCGCTGGTCACCGCCTCCACCGCCGGCATCGGCCTGGCGATCGCCCAGGGCTTGGCCAGCGCAGGTGCGCGGGTCATTCTCAATGGCCGCAGCACCGACAGTGTCGAACGGGCCCGCCAGCGCCTGCTCGCCGCCGTTCCGGGTGCCGAGGTGATCGGCGTCGCCGCCGACCTCTCCGATGCGGCCGGCGTGGACACGCTGCTGGCGGGCCTTCCCCAGGTCGACATCCTGGTCAACAACGCCGGCATATTCGGCCCCGAGGACTTCTTCGAGACCGACGATGCCACCTGGGAGCGCTACTGGCAGACCAACGTGATGTCCGGCGTGCGCCTGTCACGGGCACTGCTGCCGGCGATGGTCGATGCCGGCTGGGGCCGCGTGCTGTTCATCTCCTCCGAATCGGCCCGCAACATTCCCGCTGACATGATCCATTACGGGGTCAGCAAGACCGCGCAGCTGTCGCTGTCGCGCGGCCTGGCCAAGCGAGTGGCCGGCAGCGGCGTCACCGTCAACGCAGTGCTGCCCGGCCCGACCCTGTCCGACGGCTTCGCGGCGATGTTCGAAGATGAACGCCAGCGCAGCGGCAAGCCACTGGAGCAGATCGGCCGCGAGTTCGTGATGACGCACCGGCCGTCTTCGGTGATCCAGCGCACCGCCACGGTCGAGGAAGTGGCCAACATGGTGGTGTACCTGGCCTCGCCGCAGGCTTCCGCCACCTCCGGTGCGGCACTACGGGTGGATGGCGGCGTGGTCGACGATATCGTCTGAGACCTTTCAACGTGTGCGGACCAACGGTCCGCACCCACAGGTCCGCACCCACAGCAGATGGGAAGGAATGCTAGGCTGCGCCGGTCAAGGAGGCCCCATGTCCGGTCACAACCAGTTCGCCCTGCTGCGCCAGCGCCGTTTCCTGCCGTTCTTCGTCGTGCAGGCGCTCGGTGCGTTCAACGACAACGTGTACCGGCAGGCGATCATCAGCATGTTGCTGTTCATGGCCGTGCCAGAGGAAGAACTGGGGCTGTATGCCACGCTGGCGCCGGCCATCTTCATCCTGCCGTACTTCCTGTTCTCGGCATTGGCCGGGCAGATCGCCGACAAACTGGAAAAGTCGCGGCTGATCGTGATCACCACCACCATGGAGATCGTGATCATGTCGCTGGCGGCCACCGGCTTCCTCACCCAGAGCCTGCCGGTGCTGCTGGTCGCCCTGTTCTGCACTGGCATGCAATCCACGCTGTTCGGCCCGGTGAAGTACTCGGTGCTGCCCTCGGTGCTCAAGCCCGAAGAGCTGACCGGCGGCAACGGTCTGGTTGAAATGGGCACTTCAATGTCGATCCTGTCCGGCATGATCGTCGGCGGACTGGTGTTCACCGTGGCCGGCAGCCACGGCACGGTGGTGGCGGCCTGCGCGATCATCGGCCTGGCGATCTGCGGCAACGTCGCCGCGCGCCTGATTCCCAAGGTCGACGCCGGCGACCCGGACCTGAAAATCAACTGGAACCCGCTGCCGGAATCGCTGGCGGTGCTGCGCATGGCGCGCCAGCAGAAGGCAGTGCGCAATTCAATCCTGGGCGTATCCTGGTTCTGGTTCGTCGGCACCGTGCTGACCTCGCAGCTGCCGGCCTATGCGGTGACCAACCTCGGCGGCGAACCGACCCTGTACATCTTCGCGCTGGCCCTGTTCTCGGTCGGCACCGGCGTTGGCTCGCTGCTGTGCGAGAAGCTATCGGCGCGCACGGTGGAGATCGGCCTGGTGCCGCTGGGTGCATTCGGCATGACCGCGTTCCTGCTCGACCTGTACTTCGCCCGCAGCGGCGAGGCGACGGTGCACGGGCTGACCATCGGCACCTTCCTGCAGCAGCCCGGCAGCATCCGCATCGTCATCGACCTGATCGGCATCGGTCTGTTCACCGGCATCTTCGTGGTGCCGCTGTTCGCTCTGATCCAGAGCCGCACACCGAAGGCGCAGATTTCGCGCGTGTTCGCCGCACTGAACATCCAGAACTCCGGCTTCATCGTCGGCGCAGCCCTGTTGTCACTGGCCGCGCACAAGCTGCTGCACTGGAGCATCCCGCAGCAGTTCCTGGCGCTGGCCATCGCCAACGCACTGGTGGCGATCTACATCTTCACCATCGTCCCCGAATTCCTGATGCGCTTCCTCAGCTGGCTGATGGTGCGCACGCTGTACCGGCTGCGCCCACACGGCATCGAGGCCAACGTGCCCGACGAGGGCGCCGCGTTGCTGGTCTGCAACCATGTCAGCTACATGGACGCACTGATCCTGTCGGCGACGATTCCGCGCCCGGTGCGCTTCGTCATGTACTACAGGATCTTCAACATCCCGGTGATGCGCTGGATCTTCCGTACCGCCAAGGCGATCCCGATCGCCGGTGCGCGCGAAGACCCGGCGCTGATGCAGCGCGCGTTCGACGAGATCGACGCCGCGCTGGCCGAAGGCGAGCTGGTCTGCATTTTCCCGGAAGGCGCGCTGACCAAGGATGGCGCGATGGCGCCGTTCAAGTCCGGTGTCGAGAAGATCCTCGAACGGCGGCCGGTGCCGGTAGTGCCGATGGCGCTGCGCGGCATGTGGTCCAGCATGTGGAGCCGCCGCGACAGCCGCCTTGGCCGCATGCGCGTGCCGCGCCGTTTCCGCGCCACCGTCGAGGTGGTGGCGGCACCGGCCGTGGATGGCCACAGCACCAGTGCCCCGGTGCTGGAGGCCCAGGTGCGGGCCCTGCGCGGCGATCACGCCTGACGGACCCGGCCCGCCAGGCGGGCCCGGCAGCCTCCCTCGCATAGGCCACCGTCCGGTGACGTACGCGACATGTCTTGACTGTAAACGCATACATGCAACGTTGGTTGCGGTAGATTACGCACCCACAGGGGGGAGGTCCGGCCGATACATCACGGCTGGCCACCAAGGAATGGAGTCTTGCTTTGAATCAGCCACCACCGCTCAGCCGTCCGGTTTACATCCCCAACCATCTGGTCTGGGCGATCCTGACGACGCTGTTCTGCTGCCTGCCGTTGGGCGTGGTGTCGATCGTCTATGCCTCCCAGGTCGATGGCCGCCGCGCGGCCGGCGACCTGCCGGGGGCCTACAGTGCGTCGCGCAAGGCGGGCTGGTGGGCGGTGGCTTCGGCCGTGGCCCTGCCGGTCCTGTTGCTGTTGTGGTTCGGGCTGTTCGGCGGCTTGGCCGTACTGGGCGCTCTTTCCGACCAATGATTTACCACCACCACCCATCAAGGAGCTTGAACCCATGAATACTGCGACTCCGCAGGTCCCGAACAACCTGGTCTGGGCGATCCTGACCACCCTGTTCTGCTGCCTGCCGGCCGGCATCGTGTCGATCGTCTACGCCGCCCAGGTCAACGGCAAGCTGGCCGCTGGCGACATCGCCGGCGCCCAGGATTCGGCCGCCAAGGCCAAGAAGTGGGCCATCTGGTCCGCCATCGCCTGGGTCGTCGTGGTCGTGCTGTACGTGCTGTTCTTCGTTGTGCTCGGCGGCATGGGCGCGATGAGCAACAGCGGCTACTGATACGCCTGGACGGATCCGGCGCCTGCGCCGGGTCCGTTGTCGCATGTCCGCGCTTCCCGCTCGTTCCCGACTCGCCCGATGGGCGCCGCTGCTGGTTTCTGCCGGCCTGGCCGTGGGTGCCGCGGTGGTCCTGCGCAACGTCAATCCGTATGTCGCCGGCAATCCACTGCCGAGCTGCCCGCTGTACGCCCTGACCGGCCTGTACTGCCCGGGCTGTGGCAGCACGCGCTGCCTGTATTCCCTGGTCCACTTCGACCTGCCCGGCGCGATGGCGATGAACCCGCTGCTGGTCATCAGCCTGCCGTTCCTGTTGCTGATGCTGCTGAACATCGCCGGCATCCGCCCACGCGTGCTCGATCCGCTGATGCGGGTGCTGGCCAATCCTGTGTTCTGGCTCTGGGTACTGCCCGGGTATGCGCTGCTGCGCAACCTGCCGTGGGCACCGTTCACTGCACTGGCACCGATCTAGGTTTCCAGCCA
The DNA here is from genome assembly GCF_029845105.1 of Stenotrophomonas sp. GD03654. Classification (NCBI taxonomy): domain Bacteria; kingdom Pseudomonadati; phylum Pseudomonadota; class Gammaproteobacteria; order Lysobacterales; family Lysobacteraceae; genus Stenotrophomonas; species Stenotrophomonas sp. GD03654. Next base: position 15,877 of record NZ_JAOCLC010000046.1, read on the forward strand.
ACGGCGCAGCCCCTCGTGGTGGGCGGCGTTTGAAGGCAGAAGCCTTGGGGTTGGCCGGGCGGGACGGGTTTGCGGGGGATGCCGTGAATCCGTCCGTGGAGGCTTGGCCGCGGCTTGCTCGTGTGCGCTGTCCTGCGCACACGGCAAGACCGGGGTTGAGCCTCCTGCCCAACCCGCCCGAGGCATGCCTCGGGCCCATGCCGCGGACACCCCCGCAAACCCATCCCGCCCGGCCACGGACAGTTTCCGTGTGCGTCCACCACGGAAAAGAAAATGAAGATCAAAAGCGGATCGCGGCGCTCGCTCGGAGCCGAGCATGGCTCGGCTCTACAGAACGTCAGTGCGCGGAAAACTGTCGAAGGCGGGGTGGGTCGGATAGCGGGGGTGTGAGCCGCATGGATGCGGCGACCAAGCCTCCATGGACGGATTCACGGCGTCCCCCGCCATCCGACCCACCCCGCCAACCCGCAGCAATCCTGCCGTTGCTGTTGCTGTCGACTCTGCAGGTGCAGGGCTGCAAGCCCTGCAAAGCAACTACGTCACCCAGCCTGCAATCACCAGCAGGGCGAGGATCGCCAGCCACAGCAGCAGCATCCGCCACACCAGGCTCATCGCATCGCGCAGGTCCGGCAGGCGCTGCCACACCGGCAGCAATCCGGCCTCGGTGTAATCGTGCGCGTCCTCGCGCAGCTCGGCGTTGACGCTGGCCCGCGCCACCGCGCCGAGAAAACCGATGCCACCGGCCAGGCGTTCGCCATGGGCCTGGCGCCAGGCCTTCCACGCTGTATCGAAATTGCCCACCAGCGCCATCGAAAACGCCATCAGCTGCGCCACCGGCCACTCGATCCAGCCCAGCAGGCGCTGTGCCAGCGCAAGCGGCTCCACCGGCACGCGTGCGCGCATGGGGCTTTTCGCCATCAATGCCAACAGGCGATAGCCCAGCGCACCGACCGGGCCCAGCAGCAGGAACCAGAACAGCACCGCGAACCAGCGCCGCAGCGCGTTGAACACCGTTGCTTCCACCAGCGACGGCACATCCTCGCGCAGGCTGCCACCGGCCGCCTGCAGGTTGCGCACCGCTGCCTGCCGCGTCGCTGCATCATCGGCGTCGATGATCGCTTCGATATCGCGATCCAGGTCGCGCGGTCCCCAACACCAGGCCAGCACCGCCACGCCCAGCAACAGCGACGGCAGGCCGAACAGCACCCCGCGCAGCAACCACGCCAGCAGCGCCATCAGCAGCAGCGGCGGCAGCAGCGCCAGCGCCACCCCTACCGGTCCCTGCCAAGCCTTGCCACCGCGCGCATCCAGCCAGCCCAGCCATCGCCGGAAGCCGTCGAAACGGCGCAGCGAGGCGGCAGCGGCCGGGGCTACATGGCCCAGGGCCAGTGCCACCAGCACGGCGGCCAGAGTGGTGAACATGGCAGGTCTCCCTACGAAACAGAACGCTCGGCGTCGCTACCTTACCTGTCGCAGCAACGCCCTCCGCGGTGACCGGCACTGTAACCCGGGCCGTGTTCAGGTGGCGGCAATACAGGCGCCGCCGCCGGCCAGGCTCAGCCCTTCTGCTGCCGGTACCAGTGTTCGATCAGCCCGCGCGAAATCGAGATCGGCGGTGACAGGCGGATGCCCTGGCCATCGTCCTCGACATCGCGGGCCAGCGCCGCGCCAACCTCGTCGGCACTGAACCAGCGCGCGTCTTCCAGCTCACCGTCCACGGTCGGCAGGTCGTCCTGCGCCTGGGCACGGAAGCCGACCATCAGCGCGCCCGGGAACGGCCACGGCTGCGAGCCGAGGTACTGGCAGGCGGTCACGCGTACCTTGCTTTCCTCATGCACTTCGCGCACCACGGTCTGCTCGAAGGTCTCGCCGGGTTCGACGAAACCGGCCAGCACCGAGTAACGACGCGGTGCCCAGTTCGACTGCCGGCCCAGCAGCAGCCGGCCCTGGTTTTCCACGGCGACGATCACGGCGGGATCGACCCGCGGGTAGTGCTCGGTGGAACACTGCGCGCAACGGCCGACGAAGCCGCCACGGGCAAATGCCACAGCACCACCGCACACGCCGCAGAAGCGGGTGCGCGAATGCCAGTAGGACATGCCCCGGGCATAGCTGAAGGCGGTCGCATCGGCCATCGACCACAGCAGGGCGGCCTGGCGCAGGTCGAGGCGGCGCGGAGCGGTGACGGTGACATTGGTGGCTTCGACCGAGAACCAGGCCTGCTCGCCACGCAGGCCGAGGAAGATCGCGGCCCCCGGGCCACCACCGATGTCGGCGCCGGTCAGCGCCAGCGGCTGGTCGTCATCGCCAGTGAAGGCGCTGCCGTCCTGATCGAGCACGAGAATGCGCGCGCCCGGCCACAGGCGCGCCAGTGCATCGGCATCTTCGCGCAGGGCATCGGCGCGCTCCAACGGTTCACCAACGAAGGCGAAACCGGAAAGCGGCGAAGGAGTATTGGGCATCCGCCAAGCGTGCCGCCAATCGATGCGGGTGGCAAGGTCGGCGCTGTGCGCAATCTGCTGTTGTGGGCATGGAGGCACAGAGCATCCACGCATGGCGTGGATCTACTGATCCGCTCTGGTAGGTGCCAACCGTGGTTGGCACATCCTGGCCACAGGGCTCTTACATGCTGAAGCTGCTGCCGCAGCCGCAGGTGGTCTTCGCGTTCGGGTTGCGGATCACGAACTGGGCACCGGTCAGGCTCTCGGTGTAGTCCACCTCGGCGCCCATCAGGTACTGCAGGCTCAGCGGGTCGACCAGCAGGGTCACCCCGCTGGTCTGTACCGCCAGGTCATCCTCGGCGCGGTTCTCGTCGAACTCGAACCCGTACTGGAAGCCCGAACAGCCACCGCCTTCGATATACACGCGCAGGGCCAAGTCGGGGTTGCCCTCTTCCTGGATCAGGGATTTGACCTTGGCGGCCGCCGACTCGGTGAAGTTCAGCGGGCGCTCCAGCGACTGGTAATCGGGCGCGGCAACCGGGGTGGCGCCGGGCAGGGAGACTAGCGTGCTCATGCCGTCAGCATGGGGGTGCCGACGATGGCTTTCAAGCCATCGCCTCGGCCAGCTTGCGGCGTGCGGCGGTGTCACCCTTGCTGCCATTGGCCTCATCGCCTTCCGGGGCCGGCAGGGCAGCCATCGGGGCGCTGGCATGGATCAGGCGGCCGTTCAGCTGGGCGCCCGCATTCATCTCCACCACCTGGTAGTGGACGTTGCCATTGACCCGTGCGCTCGGGGTCAGCTCGACCTTCTCGGTGGCGTGCACGTCGCCGTCCAGGCGGCCACTGATGACCACCACCTGGGCGCGGATCTCGCCCTCGATCACGCCATGCTCGGCGACCGTCAGGGTCGCACCACTGGCGCCTTCGGCGGCGATCACCTTGCCGTGGATGCGGCCTTCCACATACAGGCCCCCACTGAATTCCACATCACCCCGGATCACCACCTGGTTGCCGATCAGGGCATCCACCACCAGCTGGCCTTCACGGTTGGATTTGCTGCTTCCGAACATCTGCCTACTCCCCTTTGGCGGCCGGCGCACCGGCCTGTTTCCAGTCGAATACCTGGGTGGTACCCCCCGTACCACTCCCCAATGTCACCCGCACGCGTTGCGGGGTGAAGTCAGCCGGCAGCATCACGCTGCCGGTGAGCTGCTGGAAGTACCGGAACGAGTAATCCTGTCCCGGTACCTTGCTGCGCTGGTGCAGATCATCCCAACTGATCGTGGCCAGCTTGCCGTTCTTGACGCCTTCCACGGTGAAACGCATCTGCCCCTGGCTGATGGCGCCGCGGTTGAGGTTCTGGGTCAGCACGGCGGTGTACTGCCAGGTGCCGGCCGTTTCCGGGCTGAACTCGATCGAATGGGTATTCAGGCCCTTGCGCTGGCTGGTGGAGCCCACCAGTCGCTCATAGAAGGCGACGTCGGCGCGCAGGCCGGCGATCTCTTCATCGCGCTCGGCCAGCGAGGATTGCACCTCGGTGTTGGCGGCGCGGCTGATGCGGTCGGAGGCTTCCAGCGTGGCCTGCTTCTGGCGCAGTTCGGTCAGCTGCGCCTGCAGCGTCTCGGCGCGCTTCTCGGCGGCCTGCAGGCGCTGGCCCTGGGCGTCGCGCGGCGTGGCCATCCAGCAGCCACCCAGCACCGCCAGCACCAGGCTGAGCAGCCAGATGCCGCCGATCACCAGCAGGCGGCGACGGTCGGCCGGCGGTTGCGGCGCGCCGGGCAGGCGGACCTGCACGCGCATGGGAGGACGGTTGGTCATGGGTGGTTTCCGGGGCATCGCGAGGGCGACACCGATACGGCCCCTGTGGCAAACGACGGGCTAGTGTATGACAGGACGGGTGGGTTTCCTGCGCAATGGCGAGCCACCGTCTGTGGCGTTCAGGCACGCCATCGTCGATAGTGTGGCCCCCTGCACAGTTCCGTCGCCGGAGCATCGCCATGACCGAAGCCCATCTGTTCGTGATCGGCATCCTGCTGGCCTGGCTGGCCGGCATCCGCGTCTACCTCACCGTGTTCGGCGTCGGCCTGGCCGGCCTGCTCGGCTGGGTCGACCTGCCGCCGGCCCTGCAGGCCACTGAGTCGTGGTGGGTGCTGGGCACTTCGGCGGCGCTGGCCGTGACCGAGTTCTTTGCCGACAAGATCCCCGGTGTGGACTCGGTCTGGGATCTGGTACAGACACTCGCGCGCGTGCCTGCCGGCGCCTTCCTTGCCGCTGCCACGCTGTCGCCGGACGGCCAGCTGGGCACCGGTGCGCTTGCCGCCGGCGCCGGTGTCGCGCTGGCCAGTCATGGCCTGAAGGCCGGCACCCGCGCCCTGCTGAACACCTCGCCGGAACCGGCCAGCAACTGGGTCGCGTCCGCTGCCGAAGACACCGTGGTGATCGGCGGCCTGGCACTGGCGCTGGCGCACCCGTGGATCGCGCTGATCGTGGTGCTGGCCTGCAGCCTGGCCGGCGCGCTGCTGGTGTGGCTGGTCTGGCGCACCTTGTGGAAAGGCGTGCGCTGGCTGGCGCGCGGCGCATCGGCAGCACCGCCGGGGCACACCGGTACCGGTTGAGCACCGGGCTTGTCGCATAATGGACGCGAACACCAGGAGCACCGATGGCCGCAAACGAATCCCCCGCGGGCGCCCGCCCGGGACGCGCTGAAACCCCTCCGGCCGATCATTGGCAACGCTGGAGCGCCGAGACGGCCAGCAGCGCTCCGGCCGCACCCGCAGCAGTCACGCCACAGGGTGCCGCCGCCGATGCCCCGGCCATCCACAGCGCACCACCGCCGCTTCCCGGTCCGGTGGTGCTGGCCGAGGCCGGCAACAACGACCAGGCGCCGCCGCCGTCCGATTCACCGTATCGCGTGCTGATCGTCGAGGACGACCGCGCGCAGGCCCTGTTCGCACAGAGCGTGCTGCACGGCGCCGGCATGCAGGCGATCGTGCACAGCGATGCCGACGGTGCGCTGCAGGCGATCAAGGAGCATCGCCCTGACCTGATCCTGATGGACCTGCACCTGCCCGGCCTGGACGGCATGCGTCTGACCGCGCTGATCCGCCAGCAGCCCGGCCTGCAGCTGCTGCCGATCGTGTTCCTCAGCGGGGACCCGGACCCGGAACGCCAGTTCGAGGTGCTCGACAGTGGCGCCGATGACTACCTGAGCAAGCCGATCCGTCCGCGCCACCTGATCGCCGCCGTGGCCAACCGCATCCGCCGCGCACGTGCGCAGGCCGCGACCCTGCCCGGTGCCACCGGCGCACCGGCCACCAGCAACCCGGAAACGGGGTTGCCGACGCGTCATCACGTGCTGCAGCAGCTCAACGCCGCACTCGCCCACCGCGACCGGGGCGGTGTGCTGTTCGTGGAGGTGTCCAGCGCGCTGGGACTGCGCGAGCGCTATGGCTATGCAGCCTTCGAGCGCCTGATGGTGCAGGCGGGGCAGCGCCTGGCGGAAGCCGGCCACCCGCACCTGCTGGCACGCCTGAATGACAACAGTTTCCTGCTGCTCGTACGCAATACCGACGAGGACAGCCTGGAAGGCGTCGCCGCAACGCTGCGCGAGCAGTTGTCGGCGCGCGCCTTCGTGATCCGCGACGACGAATCCGTGCACCTGCGCGGCGTGGTCGGCTACGCGCCGCTGTCGTCCGGCTTCGAGGATGCCAACAGTGCGCTGGAGGCCGTCGAACGCACCACGCTGCAGGCACGCCTGCTCAGCGCCGGCGTGGCAGGCCACGTGCACCGCGACGTGATCAGTGAGCAGGAGCACCTGGCGTTGCTGGAAGGCCAGCTGGAACTGGCCTACCAGCCGATCGTCGCTGTGGCCGGTGGCAACACCGCGCAGTACCAGCTGCTGCTTCGCCTGCGCCAGGCTGACGGCACGGTGCTGGCAGCCGGCCAGGTGATCCCGGCCGCGGAAGCCGCCGGGCGCATCGCCGACCTTGACCAGCAGGTGATGGATCATGCGCTGGGCCTGCTGGACCTGTACCGGCACGCGACGCAACCGCTGAACCTGTTCGTTTCGCAGTCACTGCGCACCCTGCAACGCGATGCGTTCGCGGATTGGCTGCTGGAATCGCTGCAGCAGCGCGACCTGCCCGGCAGCGCGCTGGTGATCGACGTGCGCCTGCCCGACGCGCTGATCCATGCCGTGCCGCTACAGCAGTTCTGCCAGCGCATGGCCGGCGCCGGCGTGCGCTTCTGCCTGAGCCAGTTCGAGCCCGGGGGCGAGGCTGACGCGTTGCTGGGCCAGCTGCCGTTGTCATTCGTGCGCATGGCCGCACGCTTCTCCAGCAGCCATGCCAACCCCGCCACACGCGAAGAACTGCGCAAGGCGATCGAACGGGCACATGCAGAAGGGTTGCAGATCATCGGCCAGCAGATCGAGGATCCGCAGGCTGCAGCCGCGATGTGGGTCGGCGGGGTCGATTACATCCAGGGCAACATGGTGCAGTCGGCCGGCAGCGACCTGAACTTCGACTTCCACAACGCGGTGCTCTGACATGCCGCTGTGGGGCGCGCTGCTGGTTGCCCTTGCTGCGGCCGCCATGGCGCTGCTGTTGGGCCTGCGCCTGCGCACGCGCAGCCGCGCACTGGCCCAGCTGCGGCGCGAGCACAGCGCGCTGGCCGCCGAGCGTGACCAGCTGCGCCACACCACCGAACGCCAGGGCCAGCTGGAACAACAGCTGCTGCAGGCCAAGCAGGCCGCCGAAGCGGCGGTGCTGGCCAAGGGCGAGTTCCTGGCCACGATGAGCCACGAGATCCGCACGCCGCTCAACGGCATCCTGCCAATGCTGGAGCTGATCGCGCGTGGGCCGCTGGGCGAGGACCAGCGGCAGATGCTGGCTACCGCCTCGGCCAGCTCGCAACAGTTGCTGCGCATCGTCGACGACATCCTCGATTACTCACGGCTGGAAGCGCAGGCACTGGAACTGGAGATCACCAGTTTCAATCTGCGTGACCTGCTTGATGGCGTCGTGCAGCTGATGCAGCGCGCGGCCGATTCCAAGGGCCTGTCGCTCGACCTGCAGCTGGATCCCTCCGTGCGCCTGCCGGTGCGCGGCGACCCGGTGCGCCTGCGCCAGGTGCTGAGCAACCTGCTGGCCAACGCGATCAAGTTCACCGCGCGCGGCCAGGTGCAGTTGCGCGTGCAACGGCTGGGCGAAGGTCCTGCACAACACCAGCTGCGCTTCGAGATCATCGACACCGGCATCGGCATCGATGCGGCCCTGCAGGCTCGCCTGTTCCAGTCCTTCAGCCAGGCCGACGCCTCCACCACCCGCATCTACGGCGGCACCGGCCTGGGCCTGGCCATCTGCAAGCGCATCATCGACCTGATGCACGGGCGCATCGGCGTGCAGTCCACGCCGGGCCACGGTGCGACATTCTGGTTCGAGATCCCGCTGTTGAAGGTGCCCGGCGACCTGCCGGCAATGGCGCGCACGCCGGCCCCGCTGCTGCTGTTCAGTACCGATGCGATCCTGCAGGCGCGCATCGAGCGCATCGCGGCCCATCATGGACTGCAGGTGCATGCGCTGGCGCAGGCCAACGCCGTGGTCGAGCGCCTGCGCGCGGCACCACGGCCGGCGCAGCCGGCTCCGGCCTGGCTGCTGGTCGATGCACGCGCGCGCCGCATCGGCGAAGTGACCCTGCAGCAGGCGTTGGCCGAGCGTGGCGAGGACGACGCGCTGCAGGTCCTGTGGCTGCAGGACGATGCTCTTCCGGCACGCCCGCGCCAGCGTCAGCTACCCGCGCACTTTGATGACGCCGCACTGCATGCGCTGCTGGCTGCACCGGCCGCGCCTGCGCGCCCTGCCGCGTTGCTGGCCAATGTCGAAGAGGGGCAGCCCACGCCCCCGCTGCCGCCCTTGCACCTGCGGGTGCTGCTGGTGGAGGACAACACAGTCAACCGGATGGTGGCCGAGCATCTGCTGCGCGTGTTCCAGTGCGAGGTGCGCAACGCCACCGATGGCGAGCAGGCGCTGACCGCCCTTCGCGAAGGCGGCGTGGACGTGGTGCTGATGGATTGCCAGATGCCGGTGCTGGACGGCTACGCCGCCACGCGCCACTGGCGTGCGGAAGAAGCAGAAACCGGGCGCGCGCGGCTGCCGATCATCGCGATGACCGCCAATGCCATGGCCGGGGATCGCGAGCGCTGCCTGCAGGCCGGCATGGACGACTACCTGTCCAAGCCAATCGCACGCGCCACGTTGCATGCGCTTTTGAAGCGCTGGGGGGACGGTAAGGCTGCATCACCTGCACGGCCTTCTGCAGAGCCGGGCCATGCTCGGTTGACGGCCAATAGCAGTCGCGCTCCATCAGCCGAGCATGGCTCGGCTCTACAAGACGACGACAGCCGAGTCGGCTCCAAGCCACAGCCGGTACTCGACCGCGATGTGCTGGACGAGCTGCACGCGGTGATCGGCGACTCCGCACTCCAGATCCTTTCGGTGTTCCTGGACGACGCCCCGGCGATGGTGCAGCAGCTGCAGCAGGCTGCGCAGAGCGGCGACGGACCACGCCTGAAGGCGGTCGCGCACAGCCTGAAATCATCGAGTGCGAACGTGGGGGCCTTGTCGCTGTCGGCAATCGCGCAGCGGATCGAGCACGAGGCCCGCAGCGGAAGCCTGCAGCGCCCCGCGGTGGCGGTGGCGCTGCTGGTGGCCGAATTCGCCCGTGCGCGCGTGGCACTGACGGGCTACCTGGCACAGCATCGGTAGAGTCGAGCTTGCTCGACTATCGCCATGCTGATCACAGTCGAGCAAGCTCGACGCTACATCACTCTTCCAGCTTGCTCAGCAGGTACTTCGGCTCGCCGATACGCTCGATCAGGTCGAGCTGGGTCTCCAGCCAGTCGATGTGCTCTTCTTCCGAATCCAGAATCTTCACGAACAGCTGACGGCTGACGTAGTCGCCGACCGAATCGGAATAGGCCACGGCCTCGCGCAGGGTCACCACGCCGTCGCGTTCCAGCGACAGGTCGCACTGCAGGATCTCGGTCGGGTTCTCGCCAATGCGCAGCTTGCCCAGCGCCTGGAAGTTCGGCAGGCCTTCGAGGAACAGGATCCGGTCGGCGAGCATGTCGGCATGCTTCATCTCGTCGATCGATTCCTTGTACTCGTGTTCGGCCAGTTCCTTGATGCCCCAGTTCTTCAGCATCTTGGCGTGCAGGAAGTACTGGTTGATCGCGGTCAGCTCGTTGTAGAGGACCTTGTTGAGGAATTCGATGACCTTGGTGTCGCCCTTCATGGGGGGTGCTCCTGCACGCTGAAAACGCAGGCACTTTAACGCCTTGCGTGCGGGCTTGAAGGAACGCGAATCGTGCGCATTGGCCTGTGCGGCCGCACGTGAAGGATGCGAAAACGCGCCGTCAACGCGGCACGAAAGAGACGATCAGGCGACCTGGGCCAGACCGAGGACCGGCAACGGCAGATCGTGGGTGGCACGCGCCTTGGCCAGCAGATCGCCAGCCATGTCCAGGCAGGAACCGCAGGTAGCGCCACATCCGGTACGCATGGTCAGTTCGGCCACCGTGCTGACGCCATGGCTGGCGGCTTCGCGGATCTGGTGGTCGGTGACTCCGTTGCAGATGCAGACGTACACAGGCGTGAACCGGGCTGACAGGCCAGGAGTGGCCTGTTGGCTATTCCAATGGAAACGAGAATGGTTGTCAATCAGAGACCTGAACCATTCTCGATACCGTTCAGAGTACGACTGCACATACCAGCGCCAGCACCGACGTGCTGAAAAAAATGATCAGCCAGTACAGGCCGCCGCCTGCCGCCCTCAAGCGCAGCAGGTAGTCCGCGAGGTACAGGGCAGCGGCACAATTCGCAATGGTGAGGACCACACCCAGCTCAAGCGGAATCGTTGCGCTGCTACCGAACATCACCACGCCCATCGTCATCCAGGGCAGGCTGACCAGTCGGACAGCCAGGTTCTGCTGGACATAGTCAGCGGGGATGCGTTTCAGGGGATGCGTTTCAACGGATCGGCCCGTGGTCTGCGCGGCGCCCCCATCAAACCGCCCCCGGCTCACCCTTGGCCTTGCGCGGCCAGTAGCCACCACGCTTGGGCGTGCGCTTGCGGGGCCTGTCGTGGCCGGCCGCGTGGCCCGGCATCCAGGCCTCGGCAGCGCTCTTGGGCATCGCGCTGACGCCCTGCCCGGCCACCCCGCGCGCCAACGGCGCCAGGTGTCGCAGGGCACGCGCATAGACGCCACGCTTGAACATCACCACGTGCTCCACCGGGTACCAGAAGTCCACCCAGCGCCAGTGGTCGAACTCGGGCGAATCGGTATGGTCCAGCTGCACATGCGATTCATCGCCGGTCAGGCGCAGCAGGAACCAGACCTGCTTCTGGCCGATGCAGACCTGCCGCTCGTTGCGGCGGATGGCGCGCGCCGGCAGCTTGTAGCGCAGCCAGCCGGGCGTCGCCCCGAGCACTTCCACATGCTCAGGCAGCAGGCCGGTCTCTTCCTGCAGTTCACGATACATGGCCTCGACAGGCGTCTCGTCGGTGTTCATGCCACCCTGCGGGAACTGCCAACCGTCCCGGCGCACACGTCGTGCCCAGAACACCTGGCCGTCCTGCCGCATCAGCACGATGCCGACGTTCGGTCGATAGCCGTCCGGATCGATCACGATGCGGACTCCTAAGAAAATCTACTGGTTGGGACTATCCCATGCCCTCTGTCGGCCCACAAGCACGACACAAAAGTGTTGACAGGGACGATACACATCCGCAGAATAGCGGGCTCACCAAGGCTATGTAGCTCAGCCGGTTAGAGCACAGCACTCATAATGCTGGGGTCGGTGGTTCGAGTCCACCCATAGCCACCACACTGAAAATCAAGTTGTTTTCCAGTGTGAAAAGTGAGAAAATAGTTGCACGTTTTGCCCCGTCGCCAAGCGGTAAGGCACCTGACTCTGACTCAGGCATTCGGTGGTTCGAATCCATCCGGGGCAGCCAAATTAAAAGCAAAAGGCCAGATCGAAAGATCTGGCCTTTTGCTTTTAATCTGGTCGCGCATTCCACCTTATCCCCGCGCCTGTCGGCGCACCCCCTTGAACATCAAGGGGGCTCCCCTCCAGAGAGAGGCCCGGGGTCGGATCCTTTTCCAAAGGAAAGGGCTCTGACCCCACCCCTTCCGAGATGCGAAACCATGGGTAGTGCCGGCCGCTGGCCGGCAACCCGGAAATGCATCCCCCCGAAACGACAAAAGCCCGGCCGAAGCCGGGCTTTTGCTTTTCCATCCAGCGGGCTCTCGAAGGAGCCCAACCAGGCGCGGTAAATCAGCGCTTGGAGAACTGGGTGGCGCGGCGGGCCTTGTGCAGACCGACCTTCTTACGCTCGACTTCACGGGCGTCACGGGTCATGAAGCCAGCCTTGCGCAGCTCGGACTTCAGGGTTTCGTCGTACTCGACCAGAGCACGGGCGATGCCCAGACGGATCGCACCGGCCTGGCCGGTGGTGCCGCCGCCAGCGGCGGTGACCAGGATGTCGAAGCTTTCGGTGTTCTTGGTCAGCTCGAGCGGCTGGCGCACGATCATGCGCGCAGTCTCACGACCGAAGAACTCGTCCAGCGGACGGCCATTGACGGTGATGTTGCCCGAACCCTTGCGCAGGAACACGCGAGCGGTGGAGGACTTGCGGCGGCCAGTGCCGTAGTTTTGAGTGATAGCCATGATTAGATATCCAGAACCTGCGGCTGCTGTGCGGCGTGCGGATGCTCAGTGCCGGCGTAGACCTTGAGCTTGCGGTACATCTGGCGACCCAGCGGGCCCTTCGGCAGCATGCCCTTGACGGCGATCTCGATCACGCGCTCCGGGTGGCGCTCCAGCGCCTGTGCCAGGGATTCGGTCTTCAGGTTGCCGATGTAACCGGTGAAACGGTGATACATCTTGTCCTGCAGCTTCTTGCCGGTGACGGCAATCTTTTCTGCATTGATGACGACCAGGTAGTCGCCGGTATCAACGTGCGGGGTGTAGACCGGCTTGTGCTTGCCACGCAGACGGCGGGCCAGCTCGGTGGCGAGACGGCCCAGGGTCTTGCCCTCGGCGTCGACGAGGTACCAGTCGCGCTGGACGGTCTCGTTCTTGGCAGTGAAAGTGCTCATGAAGAACTCTAGGTTAGGTCGGGCTCATTGCGGCGAAAGGCTCGCCGGAACTCTGCCACGCGTTGTGAAAAGGTGAAGCGTAAGAGGTGGGATTGTACTCACCTTGCAGGGCTCGCGCAACCCGCACCCAAGGCCGGGTTGGCAGGGGCGCGGGGCCGGGCGAGAATCGGGGGTCTTCCGCCCCACCGTGTACCGCCATGACCGTGCCCCGCCAGATCACCCCGCTGGACCACCTGCTGACCGAGGCGCAGCGCGCCCTGGACACGGTGTTCGGCAACCCGCCGGCGGCCCGCCCCTACCCGGCCGCGGACACGGGTGAGCCGGGCATGGACAGCGCCGAACGTCGCCACGCGGCCGGGCTGATGCGGATCAACCACGTCGGCGAGGTCTGCGCGCAGGGCCTGTACTTCGGCCAGGCCGCCGTGGCCCGCGACCCGGCCACGCGTGAACACCTGCTGGAAGCGGCCCAGGAAGAGACCGACCACCTGGCCTGGTGCGCCGCCCGGCTGGGCGAACTGGACAGCCGGCCCAGCCTGTTCAACCCGCTCTGGTATGCCGGCAGCTACACCATCGGCACCCTGGCCGGGCTGCGTGGCGACGGCTGGAACCTGGGCTTCGTGGTCGAGACCGAGCGCCAGGTGGAGGCGCACCTGGACGAGCATCTGGTTGACCTGCCGGCCGGTGACCTGCGCAGCCGCGCGGTCATCGCCGTGATGAAGGACGACGAGGCCCGCCATGCGGAGCACGCCGAACAGGCCGGCGCACGCCGCCTGCCATTCCCGATCCCCGGCGTGATGGCAGTGGCCTCCAAGGTGATGAAGACCATCGCCTACCGCATTTGAAGGGTTGCCCGCACCAACGGTGCGGGCCTACCAAGAGGTGCGGTGGGGCCCGACCGTTGGTCGGGCCATCAATCAGTTCGGCGAGACCAGCTTCAGGCCGATCACACCCGCCACGATCAGGCCCACGCAGGCCAGGCGGGCCGGCGATGCGCTGTCGTTGAACAGGTAGATGCCCAGCACCGCCACGCCCATGGCGCCGATACCGGTCCAGATCGCGTAGGCCGTGCCGACCGGGATGCTCTTCATCGCCTGGCTCATCAGGTACAGGCTGATCAGCGCGGACACCACCGTGGCAACGGTGGGAAGGGGTTTGCTGAAGCCTTCGGAGTACTTCATTCCGAGGGCAAAACCGATCTCGAACAGACCGGCCAGCAGCAGGTAGATCCAGGGCATGGGTGGGGGCTCCTTACCTTTTTTGAGAAAAACGAAACGGCCCGGTGTTTTCACACCGGGCCGTGGGTCGGTACATCACCGTGGAACCATGTCGCCTGCGCGACACCAGTTCCACGGGGCGGGTCGTCCCGCCTGGGCGGCGATGCCTGCGGGCATCGCGCATGGGGCTTACTCGGACAGGTTCCGGCCGTGGAACAGCTCTTCGATCTCGCGCTTGAGCAGCGCTTCGATCTTCATGCGTTCCTTGAACGACAGGTTCTTGGCCTTTTCCTCGAACAGGTACTGGTCCAGGTCGAAGTCCTTCAGGTGCATCTTCGTGTGGAAGATGTTCTCCTGGTAGACGTTGACGTCGAACATCTCGTAACGCGACTTGATGTTCTTGGCCAGGAAGTTCTGGATCGAGTTGATCTTGTGATCGATGTAGTGCTTCTTGCCCTTCACATCGCGGGTGAAGCCACGGACGCGGTAGTCCATGATCACGATGTCCGACTCCAGACTCTCGATCAGGTAGTTCAGCGCCTTCAGCGGCGAAATGACGCCACAGGTAGCCACATCGATGTCGGCGCGGAAGGTCGCGATACCTTCCTGCGGGTGCGTTTCCGGATAGGTGTGCACGGTGATGTGCGACTTGTCCATGTGCGCGACCACTGCGTCGGGAATCAGCTCCTTGCCGGCCTGCTTCTTGTCGATCACCGGTTCTTCGGAGATCAGGATGGTCACCGAGGCACCCTGCGGATCGTAGTCCTGGCGGGCCACGTTCAGGATGTTGGCGCCGATGATCTCGGCGACATCGGTCAAGATTTGAGTCAGCCTGTCGGCGTTGTACTCTTCATCGATGTATTCAATGTAACGCTGACGCTCCTCTTCGGTGCGCGCGTAACACACGTCATAGATGTTGAAGCTCAGCGCCTTGGTGAGGTTGTTGAAACCCTGCAGCCTCAGGCGAGGCAACGGCTTGACCACGGCGGTCGATTCCTGTGTGAGAAGAGAAAGGGGGAATTATGGGGCAAACTGTCCCCGGGGGGAACGTGAAGATCGCTCACATCTGGCACACTGTTTGCCCTTAACAATTGCGCTGGTTAAGCTCCGCTATCGACCCCGTGAATCCGTTCATGCGCAGAGGGAGCGCTCCTATCGTGTCAACCGTGCGCCTAGCTAGCAGTCCACTGGCCCTGGATATCGCCACAATCGATCGTTTCCTGGCGCACAGCCACAGGCGGCGATACCCCACCCGTACCGACGTCTTCCGACCCGGTGACCCGGCGGGAACCCTGTATTACGTCATCAGCGGCTCGGTTTCGATCATGGCCGAGGAAGATGACGATCGCGAGCTGGTGCTGGGTTACTTCGGCGCCGGCGAGTTCGTGGGTGAGATGGGTCTGTTCGTCGAATCGGACCGCCGCGAGGTGATCCTGCGGACCCGTACCGCCTGCGAACTGGCCGAGATCAGCTACGAGCGCCTGCATCAGCTGTTCCTCGGCCCGCTGTCGGCCGATGCCCCGCGCCTGCTGTACGCGCTGGGACAGCAGATTTCCAAGCGCCTGCTCGACACCAGCCGCAAGGCCAGCCGCCTGGCATTCCTGGACGTTACCGACCGGATCGTGCGCACCCTGCACGACCTGGCGCAGGAGCCGGAGGCGATGAGCCATCCGCAGGGCAGCCAGCTGCGCGTCTCGCGCCAGGAACTGGCCCGCCTGGTCGGCTGCTCGCGCGAAATGGCCGGCCGCGTGCTGAAGAAGCTGCAGACCGACGGCCTGCTGCACGCCCGCGGCAAGACTGTGGTTTTGTACGGCACCCGTTGACCGTTGACCACCTGGTGGGTGCGGACCTTGGTCCGCACTCCTTCGCGCGCTAGGCTCGGTGCATGGAACTGAGCAGCGAATACTGGTGGTTCATCCTCATCGGCCTGGGCGCACAGCTGGTTGACGGCGCACTGGGCATGGCCTTCGGCCTGGTCTCCTCGTCGGTGATGCTGAGCATGGGCCTGCCCCCGGCCCAGGTCAGCGCCAGCATCCACACCGCTGAAGTGTTCACCACCGGTGCCTCGGGTGTGTCGCACCTTGCAGCCGGGAATGTCGATAAACGCCTGTTCCTGCGGCTGGCCCTGCCCGGTGCGGTGGGCGGCGCCCTGGGCGCGTACGTGCTCACCCAGATCCCCGGTGACATCATCCGCCCGCTCATTTATCTGTACCTGCTGGTGCTGGCGATCATCATCCTGGCCCGCGCCGCGGGGCGCTGGATGCCCAGGGGCGAGATCCGCCGGGTACCGGTGCTGGGCTTCTTCGCGGGCCTGCTCGACGCCAGCGGCGGTGGCGGCTGGGGGCCGATCGCCACGTCCACCCTGCTCGCCCGTGGCGGCCAGGCGCGTACCACCATCGGTACGGTCAATGCGGCCGAGTTCGTGGTCACGTTGACGGTGTCGGCGACCTTCCTGCTGTCGATGGGCGTGCAGCACCTGCAGATCGTCGCCGGCCTGCTGATCGGCGGCATGATGGCCGCGCCGGTGGCGGCGATCCTGGTCAAGCGGGTGAAGGAGCGCTGGGTACTGGTGGCCGTTGGTGTGCTGGTGCTGGGTATCAGCCTGTTCCAGATCGGCCACGCGGTGTACGGGCACCTGTACCGCTGAGCGCAAGGACCTGTAGAGCCGAGCCATGCTCGGCTGCTCCTGGCGGGAAAGCAGTCGAGCACGGCTCGACTCTACAAAGGCAGCCGAGCATGGCCCGACTCTACAACAGGCTCGAATCAGGCCTTGTCGCCACCGCGGTCCACGCAGCCCCAGTTGAGGATGCGGGTGCCCGCCGGCAGCACGCGGCGGAAGAAGTCCACCCTGCCCGGCTTCGGGTTCACCACCACCGGCGCCTTGGCAGCCAGCAGCAGCGGCAGGTCGGCGGTGCTGTCGGAATAGGCGATGTCGATGTCGCCGTAGCCGCGCTCGCGCAGCATGCGCATCTTCTCTTCATTGTGGCAGTGGCGGGTCGGGCCGACGCCGCCCAGCCGTGGGCCGACCTCGGTGCCGATCACCGGCACGTCCTGATGGGCAACGAAGGTCAGGATCGCGCGTGCAAGCTCCGGCGGCGCGCCGGTGGCGACCACCACGCGGTCGCCCTTGGCTCGGTGCGCGGCGAACACCTCCAGCGCCTGCGGCAGCAGCTTGGCACGCATCTGCGCCTCGTTGCGCAGCACATAGGCGTCGATGACCTTGTTGAAATCACGCGCGCGGTGCAGGCCGAAGCTGCCGATCCACACATAGACCGAAATGCCGGTACGACGGGTCGGCAGCATCGCCACCAGCGGCCCGGCGATCGGCGTGACCAGCAGCGCGGCCAGCATCCGCAACGGGTTGCGCTTGATCAGCGAGGCGAACAGATGGGTGCCCGAATCGCCGTCATAGAGGGTGTGGTCGAAATCGAAGACCACCAGCGGCGCATCATCGCGCGGCGTCGGATAGTGCGTTTTCATGCCGCGAAGAATAGCTGACGCAGGCCCTCGCCCGGTTCTTCCACGCGCATGAAGGCCTCGCCGACCAGGAACGCATGGATGCCGGCGTCGCGCATCAGCGCCACGTCCTGCGGGCCGAGAATGCCGCTCTCGGTCACCAGCAGGCGGTCACGCGGCACCGCCTTCTGCATGTCCAGCGTGGTCTGCAGCGACACCTCGAAGGTGCGCAGGTTGCGGTTGTTGATGCCGATCATCGGCGCCGGCACCTGCAGCGCACGCTCCAGCTCGTCGATGTCGTGCACTTCCACCAGCACGTCCATGCCCAGCGACAGCGCCAGTTCGGACAGGGTGGCCAGCTGGGTGTCGTCCAGCGCGGCGACGATCAGCAGGATGCAGTCGGCGCCCAGCACGCGCGCCTCGTACACCTGGTAGGCGTCGATCACGAAGTCCTTGCGCAGCACCGGCAGCGTGCACGCCTCGCGGGCCTGCTGCAGATAGGCGTCGGCGCCCTGGAAAAAGTCCACGTCGGTCAGCACCGACAGGCAGCTGGCGCCGCCGAACTCGTAGCTGACGGCGATGTCGGCCGGGCGGAAATCCGGGCGGATGACGCCCTTGGAGGGACTGGCCTTCTTCACTTCGGCAATCACCGCCGGGTCGCCGTTGGCCACCGCCGCCTGCAGCGCGCGCACGAAGCCACGTACGGGCGGGGCGCTGGCCAGGGCGGCCTGCAGCTCCTCGAGCGGGCGCTGGGCGCGGCGCTGGGCCACTTCTTCGGCCTTGCGGGCCAGGATCGTCTGCAGGATGTCGCTCATCGTCTTCGGTTCGGTGCGGGGGCGGTGAGGAGGGCCATTATCGGCCATCGACGGGGTCAGGCTGAACCGCGCGCTCAGGCAACCAGCGCGCGGGTGGTCTCCACATACTGCTGCAGGCGCTGGCGGGCGCTGCCATTGGCGATGGCGGCCCGGGCCCGGGCCAGGCCATCGCCGATGTCGCTGGCCACGCCGGCCACGTACAGGGCGGCGCCGGCGTTCAGCGCGACGATGTCCAGTGCCGGGCCCGGCTCGTTGTCCAGCACGGCGCGCAGCATCTGGATGGACTGCTCCGGGCTGTCCACGCGCAGGTTGCGGCTGGCCGACATGGCGATGCCGAAGTCCTCCGGGTGGATCTCGTATTCGCGCACCTTGCCGTCGCGCAGCTCACCCACCAGGGTGCCGGCGCCCAGCGAGATCTCATCCATGTTGTCGCGGCCCCAGACCACCATGGCGCGCTCGGTACCCAGCTCGCGCAGCACGCGTGCCTGGATACCCACCAGATCGGGATGGAACACGCCCATCAGCACCGACGGCGCGCTGGCCGGATTGGTCAGCGGACCGAGGATGTTGAAGATGGTGCGCACGCCCATCTCGCGGCGGACCGGCGCGACGACCTTCATCGACGGATGATGGATCGGCGCAAACATGAAGCCGATACCGGTCTGCTCGATCGCAGCTGCCACCTGGGCCGGCTGCAGCTCGATGGCCGCACCCAGTGCTTCGACCGCATCGGCGCTGCCGGACTTGGACGACACGCTGCGGTTGCCGTGCTTGGCCACGCGCGCACCGGCTGCGGCCGCCACGAACATCGCGCAGGTGGAGATGTTGAAGGTATGCGAGCCATCGCCACCGGTACCGACGATGTCGACCAGGTGGGTGCTGTCGGCCACCGGCACCGCCAGCGCGAATTCGCGCATGACCGTGGCCGCGGCCGCGATCTCGTCGATGGTTTCCTTCTTCACGCGCAGGCCGGTGAGGATGGCGGCGGTCATCATCGGCGACACGTCGCCGCGCATGATCTGCCGCATCAGGTCGACCATTTCATCGAAGAAGATTTCGCGATGCTCGATGGTGCGTTGCAGGGCTTCCTGGGGGGAGAAGCTCATCGGAATACTCCTTGGATCAGGCAGCCGGGCGCTGCAGGAAATTGCGCAGCAGCGCGTGGCCATGCTCGGTGAGGATGGATTCGGGGTGGAACTGCACGCCTTCCACCGGGAACTGGCGGTGGCGCAGGCCCATGATCTCTTCGATCGAGCCATCCTCGTTCTCGGTCCATGCGGTCACTTCCAGCGCGTCGGGCAGGCTGTGCTTGTCCACCACCAGCGAGTGGTAGCGGGTGGCCTGGTAACGGTCCGGCAGGCCGGCGAACACGCCCTTGCCTTCATGGCGGATGGGCGAGGTCTTGCCGTGCATGATGTTGCCGGCACGGATGACGGTGCCGCCGTAGACCTGGCCGATGCCCTGGTGACCCAGGCACACGCCGAGGATCGGCGTGGTCGGCCCCAGGCGCTGGATCAGCTCCAGCGACACGCCCGCCTCGTTGGGCGTGCACGGGCCGGGCGAAATGACGATGCGCTCGGGCTTCTGCGCGGCGATCTCGTCCACGCTCATCGCATCGTTGCGCACCACCTTGACCTCGGCGCCCAGCGTCTGCAGGTACTGCACGAGGTTGTAGGTGAAGCTGTCGTAGTTGTCGATCATCCACAACATGGTCAGGTTCCGTCGCTTATCAGGAAAATGGCGTATACGTTTTCGGTGTAGGTGATGGGGCCGGCTTCGATGGATTCGCGCGCGCGCGCGCCGGTTGTCTCGATGCTGGTCTGCGCCGGAGCCGGCGGGCTGGGCGGCGTGACCATGTCACCACCGCGGGGCCAGCTGCCTGCCTGCACGCCGTAGGCGAAGTTCGGGGCCACGTCGGAGATGCTGTAGAGGCCGGTGATGCGCGCGCCGTAGGCCGTGGCAAGGTGCTTGGCGGAGGCGCGTGTCTGCGTTGCCGCTTCGGCCTTGAGTTCGCCACGCAGTGCGGCTTCCCTGGAGTAGCCAGGCCGCATGCTGCTGATCTGCAGGTCCTCGCTGGCATCGACCGCGCGCAGGAAGGCCTGCAGGTCACCGGTGGTGCCGAAGCTGCCCTTCAGGCGCCGGCTCACCCGCGTGCCCAGGTATTCCTGCTTGCCCTGCACGCTATAGCGGTAGTCCGGCTGGATGGTCAGGTTGTCGGCTACCACGCTTTCCGGCAGTGCATGGTTTCGCTTGAACGCACTCAACACTGCATCGACATTGCCCTGCACGCGCGAGCGCGCTGTATCCGGCTGAAGATCGGTGGACTTGACCAGCAGTTCGACCGCGAACCGGTCCGGCATCACCGTTCGCGCGCCCTCACCCTTCACCAGCAGGTGCGGCTGCGAGGGAATGGTATTGGCCTGCGCCCACGCAGACGGCGCCATCGTGGCCAGCAGTGACGACCACAGCAATGCGCTCAGCAGCTTCATGCGGTACTCCTTGTCTTGAATGGGAACAGCGGACGGTGCCGCGGCGCAGGCCACGGCACGGGGAGGATCACA
Organism: Stenotrophomonas sp. GD03654; assembly: GCF_029845105.1. Lineage (NCBI taxonomy): Bacteria > Pseudomonadati > Pseudomonadota > Gammaproteobacteria > Lysobacterales > Lysobacteraceae > Stenotrophomonas > Stenotrophomonas sp. GD03654. The sequence goes on from NZ_JAOCLC010000046.1 coordinate 36,526, forward strand.
GGCCCTTGGCGGCCTGGGCGACGGCGCGGAACAACGCGCGGCCCTTGTTCATCGTCTCGTCCCATTCCTTGTCCGGGTCCGAGTCGTAGACGATGCCGGCACCGGCCTGCACGTACAGGCGGCCGTCCTTGATCACCGCGGTGCGGATCGCGATCGCGGTATCGGCGTCGCCGTGCCAGCCGATGTAGCCGATGCTGCCGGCGTAGACGTTGCGCTTGATCGGTTCCAGCTCGCGGATCACTTCCAGCGCGCGGATCTTCGGCGCGCCGCTGACGGTACCTGCCGGGAACGTGGCACGCAGCACGTCGGCATAGCTCAGGCCCGGCTGCAGCTGCCCGGTCACTTCGCTGACGATGTGCATGACGTGGCTGTAGCGCTCGATCACGAACTGCTCGCCCACTTCCACGGTGCCGGCCTTCGAGACACGGCCGGCATCGTTGCGGCCGAGGTCGATCAGCATCAGGTGCTCGGCGCGCTCCTTCGGATCGGCCAGCAGCTCGGCTTCCAGCGCCAGGTCCTGCTCGACGGTTGCACCGCGCGGGCGGGTACCGGCGATCGGGCGCACGGTCACTTCGCCATCCTGCAGGCGCACCAGGATTTCCGGCGACGAACCGACCACCTGCAGGTCGCCCACATCCAGGAAATACATGTACGGCGACGGGTTCAGTGCACGCAGCGCGCGGTACACATCCACCGGGCGCGCCTTGAACGGCACGCTCAGGCGCTGGCTCAGCACCACCTGGAAGATGTCGCCGGCGCGGATGTACTCCTTGCTGCGCTGGACCGCATCGACGAAGCCTTCGCGGGTGAAGCCGGAGACGAAATCGGACTCGTCCAGCACGTCGCTGTTGAGCGGTGCGGGATAACCGGCGCCCGGTGCGCGCAGCTTGGCCGTCAGTGCATCCAGGCGCGCCTGCGCCTGCTCGAAGGCACCCTCGACCCGCGGGTCGGCGTGCACGATCAGGTACAGGCGGCCCTTGAGGTTGTCGAACACCGCCAGCTCGTTGGAGTCCAGCAGCAGGATGTCCGGCGTGCCCAGCTCATCGCGGCCGGCCGGCGGGGCCAGGCGCGGTTCGATGTAGCCGATGCACTCGAAACCGAACCAGCCGACCAGGCCACCGGTGAAGCCCGGCAGGCCTTCCAGCTTCGGCACCGAGTGGGCGCTGCGCAGCGCCTCGACCTCGGCGAACGGGTCGGCCACCTCGCGGGTTTCCACCACCTGGCCATCCTCGCGCACGGTCAGGGTGTGGCCGTGGAAGGCATACACGCGGCGCGCCGGCAGGCCGATGATCGAGTAACGACCAAAGCGCTCACCGCCTTCGACGGATTCAAACAGGTAGGTATTGGGGCCGTCGGCGAGCTTCAGATAGACCGAAAGCGGCGTGTCCAGGTCGGACAGCACTTCACGGACGACGGGAATATGGGTGTGGCCTTCAGCGGCCTGCTGCTGAAACTGAGCGTGCGAGTTCAAGACGACTTTCCTTCCGGGACACAGCGTTATGGGGCCGGACGACGGCAACGGGCCACCATCGCCACCAACGGCGTGCGGAAGAAAGGGTATGCGGGGTCGTCAGGCTGGACACCCCTTGACTGTATCGCAGGATCGGCGGGAGGGGAACCCTGGGAAACTGAACCACGGGACGGGCGGGGCCAGCCACGGGAACCGACGACGCGGACCGGTAGAGTCGACTGTTAGTCGACTTGCGCGCGTAGCGCGGGGTTTTACGCCGTCGGAACGAAGAGCAGTCGACTAACAGTCGACTCTACCTCCCTACCCACCCAGCAACGGGCAACCGGCCGGCAGGTGCATGCGTACCCGGCCCGGTACGCACTCGATCCGGAACCGCTGGGCCTGCACAGGTTCACCGTCGAGGTTGAGCGTCAACGGGCGCTCGGACTCCACCTGCAGCCACGGCAGCCGCGCGCGCGTTGCCAACTGTTCCAGCGCGGCCTGGGTGCCGGACTTCAGCATCTGGCCGAGCGTGGCCGTGACTTCACCCTCCAGCTCCGGAAGCACGGTCACATCCAGCAGCCCATCATCGATCAGTGCCTGCGGACACAGTTGTTGGCCGCCACCGGCCTGGCGACCGTTGCCGATGCCGAGCGCGATGAAATCGCCTTCCCACGCGAAATCCGGGCCCGACAGGCACGCGTGGATCGGCTCGATCCGCCCCAGCTTGGCGATGCCGGTGATCACGTAGGCCAGCCCGCCCAGCATCTTCTTCAAGCCGGCATCGGTCTCCACCGTCACCTGCGTGCCGAAGCCACCGCTGGCGAGATTGGCGCACCACCATTGCGTGCCATCGGCGTCCACGCGCAGAAGATCGATCGCATGCGGCGTCGCCTGCCCGATCAAGGCGAAGGCCTCCCTCGGCTCGGTGGGAATGCCGGCGGCCGTGGCGAAGTCGTTGGCGGTCCCCATCGGAATCAGTGCCAGTGATGGCAGCGCATCCGCTGGTTCCTCACGGTGCGCCAGGGTCTCGGCCACCGCACTGAGCGTGCCATCGCCACCGGCGGCCACGATCACGTCCACACCATGATCGATCGCCTCGGCCACGTAGCGTTCGGCGTCGCCGTCCTCCCACGTCACCCGCACTTCCAGTTGCACGCCCTGCCCGCGCCAATGGCCGACGGCGTCGCGCAGGGCGTCATCGCCGGCGGATTTACCGTTGAGGATCAGGCGCCAGCGCGGGGTGGTCATGCAGAGCTTCCAAGGATGCGGTGGCACAGGCTAGCAATGCGCTGTTTGTCCGCAGTGAATGTCACGCAGATGTCATTCAGCTACCGGAGAATGGGAGGCCATAGCAGGGACGACTGATGGAGGCAGGATCAGCCTCCCACGCATGCAGCGAGGCCACGCCAGTGATTGGCGTGGCTTTTTTTGCCCAGCAGTAGATCCACGCCATGCGTGGATGCACGTCATCTCACCCGTTGGCGAAATCGTGCAGCGCCTGGCCCTGCAGCCGGTACACGGTCCACTCATCCTGCGGTTTCGCGCCGGCGGCGGTGTAGAACTCGATGGCCGGGGTATTCCAGTCCAGCACCGACCATTCGAAACGACCGCAGCCCTCGGCCACGGCCTGGCGTGCGATGTACTTCAGCAGTGCCTTGCCGGCGCCGGCGCCGCGCTTTTCCTGGCTGACATACAGGTCTTCCAGGTAGATGCCCTTTCGGCCCAGCCAGGTCGAGTAGTTATAGAAATACACGGCGTAGCCGATGGCCTCGCCGTCGGCTTCGCAGATCAGTGCGCGTGCAGTGGCATCGGGACCAAACAGGCTCTCGGCGATGCCGATCTCATCGGTCTGCACCGAATGCTCGGCCTTCTCGTAGATCGCCAGCTCGCGGATGAAATGCAGGATCAGGCCAGCATCGGCCTCGGTGGCCGGACGGATGTTCAACAGTGCCATGCGCAGATAAAGGGGACGGAGGGAATTAAACGAGATTAATCCCCTCCGTCCCCTTTTTGTCAGCGTGCCGCGGCGACGTTCGCACGCATCTGCGCGATCACGTCCTGGTAGCTGGTCTTGGCGTTGAAGATGGCCGAGCCGGCGACAAAGGTGTCGGCACCGGCAGCCGCGATCTCGCCGATGTTGTCGGCCTTCACGCCGCCGTCGATCTCCAGGCGGATGTCCTTGCCGCTGGCATCGATCATCTTGCGCACCACCTTCAGCTTGTCCAGCGCCGAGGGGATGAAGGCCTGGCCACCAAAGCCCGGGTTGACCGACATCAGCAGCACCAGGTCCAGGTCGTCGAGCACCCAGTCGAGGATATCCACCGGGGTAGCCGGGTTCAGCACGATGCCCGGCTTGCAGCCCAGCGAGCGGATCAGCTGGATGGTGCGGTGCACGTGGCGGCTGGCCTCCGGGTGGAAGCTGATGTAGGTGGCACCGGCCTCGGCAAAATCCGGAATGATGCGGTCCACCGGCTCGACCATCAGGTGCACGTCGATCGGGGCGGTGACGCCGTGCTTGCGCAGCGCCTGGCAGACCATCGGGCCGATGGTCAGGTTCGGCACGTAGTGGTTGTCCATCACGTCGAAGTGGACCCAGTCCGCGCCGGCGGCGAGGACGTTGTCGACTTCCTCGCCGAGGCGGGCGAAGTTGGCGGACAGGATGGAGGGGGCAATGAGGCAGTGGGACATGGCCGGGCCTTGCAACGAGGGGAAAGAGGTCAGCGCTTGCGCAGGGTCTTGATGCGGTCGTAGGCGGCATTGATCCGCCGCGACTTCTGCTCGGCCTGCTGCTGCAGCTCGGGGGCGGCGCCGCCAAGCTTGTCGGGGTGGTACTGCGAGATCAGCTTGCGGTAGGCGCGCTCGACCTCGGCATCGGTAGCCTCGGAGGTCAGCCCCAGCTCCCGGTATGGGTTCTCCTTGTTCAGGCGGAACCAGTCCGAGTCAAAGGCATGGCCGATCAGCAGGCCGACCACTGCACCAAACAGCGGATTGGGCCGGAACAGCAGGGCGCCGGCGATGAATCCGAGCAGTTTTCCGTACCAGCGCATGGCGCTCCGGGGTCGACCGACGAAATGGACGCTCATTTTACGTCACAGCGGGCCCGGACGGCTTTACACTAGGCCGCCCGCTGGTCAGCGGGCCCGCCGGGTCCGTTGGGCAGCCGTATCGACAACGCCCCAGGAGTGCCCGTGCCAACCACGCTGTTGCAATCCGATCTCCCCGGCCTGCCCTTGCGCCACCGCGGCAAGGTGCGTGATGTGTTCGATATCCCGCGCGAGCGGCTGCCCGCAGGGACCCCGCCGGGCGACTACCTGCTGATGGTAGCCACCGATCGCCTGTCGGCGTTCGACGTGGTCCTGCCCGACCCGATTCCGGGCAAGGGCGAGATGCTCTGCCAGGTTTCCAACTTCTGGTTCGCCAAGACTGCGCACCTGATGCCCAACCACCTGACCGGCATCGACGTGGCCAGCGTGCTGCCCGAGGGCGTGGACCCGGCCCTTTACGCCAAGCGCGCGGTGGTCACCCGCAAGCTGAAGCCGGTGCCGGTGGAGGCGATCGCCCGCGGCTACCTGATCGGCAGCGGTTGGAAGGATTACCAGCGCACCGGCAAGGTCAGCGGCATCGACCTGCCCGACGGCCTGCGCCAGGCCGAGCAGCTGCCCGAGCCGATCTTCACCCCCTCGACCAAGGCCGCTGTTGGCGACCATGACGAGAACATCGATTTCGATGCGATGGTGAAGCAGGTCGGTGCGGACCTGGCCGAGCGCGTGCGCGACGCCACCCTGCGCATCTACAAGTTCGCCGCTGATTACGCGCGCGAGCGCGGCATCATCCTGGCCGATACCAAGTTCGAGTTCGGTACCGACGCCGATGGCCGCCTGTACATCATGGACGAGATGCTGACGCCGGATTCCTCGCGTTACTGGCCGGCCGACGAGTACGAAGTGGGCACCAGCCCGCCGAGCTACGACAAGCAGTTCGTGCGCGATTACCTGGAGACGCTGGACTGGGGCAAGACCGCCCCGGGCCCGAACATCCCGGCCGAGATCATCGAGCGCACCCGCGCCAAGTACGCCGAGGCGCTGCAGCGCCTGGCCGGGATCAGCGTCGACTGATCCCCCTGTCCCCGTCCGGAAGGGCGGGGGCGTATTGAAGGCGCGACCGCCGACGGCGGTGCGCCTGCTGGGATGCGGTCGACTGCGTAGAGTCGACTGTTAGTCGACTGCTCTTCGTTCCGACAGCGA
>NZ_JAOCLC010000047.1:0-42022 GCF_029845105.1 Stenotrophomonas sp. GD03654
TGCCCGGCCCGGGACCACTCCCGAACCGGCTTGGCATCGCCCGCTCCTGCGGACCTCCCTTTCAGCGCTGTACCTTTGACTGTACGTACCGGGCGGCTTCGTCTCCCCCCGATTGTCAGTAGCCTGTGCCCTCCCCTGCATTGGGGGAGGGTTTTTTGCAGACTCCCGGCAGCCCGCGGTGATTCCCCCCGCACTCTGCCCCAACCCTCCTGCAACCTGCGTGCCAGAACCTGCGCCAGAGCATTGGCACGGCGCATGCATCAACGAAGTCCTCAAGACCCAGCGGCGCAGGCCGCTATTTTCGTTGACGACGGGTCAGCGCCTAGCGGCCAGGCCCGATACCAGGAGAATCACATGGCAAGCTTTGGATACGGTGGCATCGGCTCGGGCCTGAACATTTCAGACATCGTCAGCCAGCTGGTGGCGGCCGACCGCAAGCCCGCCGACAACGCGCTGAACCTGCAGCAGTCCAAGGCCAAGATGCAGCTGTCGTCAATCGGCACCGTCACCTCGGCCTTTGACAAGCTGAAGACCGCATTGACCGCACTGAAGGCCACCACAGCCTTCGACACCCGCACAGTAACCGCCACCGGCAAGGCCGGACCTAACAATGCCGACGACGTGCTGTCGGCATCGGTGGCACTGTACGACCAGGGTTTGACCAAGGCGGCAGCCGCCAACGGCACGCACCAGGTGGAGGTGAAATCCCTCGCCACAGCACACAAGCTGATTGCCAACGCCTCGGTGCCCAAGACCGACACCTTCGGCGCCGGAACCTTGACGCTGACCGTTGGTGTGGGCGACAAAGCAAAGACGATGAAGGTCGAGGTGGAGGCCGGCGACACGCTCACCACCGTGCGCAACAAGATCGACGCCGCAGGCCGCAAGGAAGGCGTGCAGGCGACCCTGATCGCTTCGGGCGACAACCAGTACCTGTCGATCGCTCAGGAGAAAACCGGCGCCGCCAATGCGATCAAACTCGAATACGGCGGCAGCGACCCGAAGTTGAGCGCACTGGTTGGCAGCCTTCAGGAGAACACCGCGGCAGCCGATGCCGAGCTGACCATTGATGGCGTCACGGTAATCAGCGACAGCAACACCGTGACCGATGCCGTACCAGGCCTGACCCTGAACCTAAAGGTCAAGGGCAAGAGCACGGTCGTGATCAGTACCGACACCACTGCAGCCACCAAGGTGATGCAGGACTTCGTCAAGGCCTACAACGATGCGATCGCCGCCATCAATACCGAGACCAAGTACGACGCCAAAACCAAGGAAGCGGCGACGCTGACGGGCGATGCGCAGATGCGCGGCGCTTCCAGTCAGCTGCGTTCGATGATGGGCGCTGTACTGAAGGACCTGTCTGCGGATGGATTGGACCCGAAGAAGCTCGGCCTGCAGACCCGTGGCTATCCCAATGCCGACGGCAGCCTGGTGCTGGACGCGACCAAGTTCGCAGCGGCGCTTGCCAGCCAGCCGGAGAAGATCCGCTCGGCGATCACCGGTGATACCGGCGGCGCCGGCAAGCTCTACACGATGGTCGACGGTTACGTCAGTACGACCACGGGCAAGGAAGGCGCCTTCGTCGCCCGCACCAAGGGCCTGAACACCACGCTGGACAACATCGACAAGCGACGCAAGGACTTGGACGTCCGCATGAAGAACGTCGAGGAACGCTACAAGAAGCAGTTCCTGGCATTGGACAGCCTGATGGGCAAACTGCAGCAGAGCAACACCGCATTGCAGCAACAGCTGGCACAGCTGAACCGTTAAAGGACTGCGTGCGACGCTCAAGTTTGACGTGTAACGCACCGATAACGGACGCAACAGCAATCATCGCCGCGCCGTCGGCAACGGTCCCCACGATCGCCCGGCGGCACCCCGCGCAAGGAGAATCACGAATGTACGGTTCCAGCCGTCAATATGCCGAGCAGTACCGCCAGGTGGGAGTGACCAGTGCGGTCGCCGATGCCGATCCGCACAAGCTGGTGGCGATGCTGCTGGCCGGCGCGCTGGAGCGCGTACGGCGCGCGCTGGCCAGCCTTGAGCGCGGCGACCAGGCCGGCAAGGGCAAGGCGATCGGCGAGGTCTGTGCAATTGTCGGCCACCTCAACGGCTCGCTGGATCATGAAGCCGGCGGCGAGATCGCCGGGAATCTGTCGGCGCTGTACGACTACGTGCTGCAGCGCCTGACCGAGGCCAACCTGCACAACGATCGTGCCGCGCTGGATGAATCGCTTCAGCTGCTGGGCGAGATCGACAGCGCCTGGAATGCGATCCCGCAGGAACAGCGCCGCCCGGCCGCGGTGGCGCCATGAGCCTGCACGAACTGCACGCCCAGCTGGACGCCTTCGAGAAGGCCTTGGGCGACGAGTCCCTCGAGCAGGCCGACAGCCTGCTCGACGGTCACGACAGCACCCTGCATGCACTGCTCAGCCAGCCGCTGACCGCCGCCGACCAGGCACCGCTGACCGCGCTGTTCGAACGCCAGCAGAATCTGCTCGGCCTGCTGCGCCAGCGCCGTGATGCAGCAGCCGCACTGATGAACGACGGCCAGCGCTCCCTTCGCGCGGCACATGCCTACCTGCAGGCAGAATCGCTGGCATGACCCAACTGCCGACCACGTCGCTGCATCATCCGGCCGAAAGCGAGCTGTTCGACGAGACGCTCAGCTGCGAGCTGGCCCTGCCGGCCGAGTTCCAGGCAGGCAGCGCGGCCGGTCGCACCAGCAGCGCCGAAGGCCTGCTGCGCAGCCTGGCGCTGGTTGAAGACAGCCGCGTTGACGAACATGACGACCGCAATGAAGCCAGCCTGCAGTTGCAGCGGCTGGAGGCCAAGCTGGATCTGGCGATGGTGCTGCTCGGCCGTCTGGTACGCCAGCAGGGCCAGGAACTGACCCTGCGCCCCGTGCGCTGGTCGCGCCGCGGCATCCGCCTGCAGCTGGGCCCACGCAGTGGTGCCAGCCCCGGCCAGGCCGGCGTGGTGCGCCTGCAGCCCAGCGATTGGCTGCCCGACCACATCGACCTGCCGGTGGAAGTGGTCGCCGAGGCGGCTGACGGCGGTGGTGGCCACTTCCTGTGGCTGCGTTTCCAGCGCCTGGGTGACGGCCTGGAGATGGCAATGGAGCGGCACTTGTTCCGCCTGCACCGCCGCCAGGTGGCCGAGGCGCGCCGCGCCCGCTGAAACCTGCCACCATCACGCTTTGCGGGCAAGCCTTGGCGCGCCCGTTCAGCTAAGTTAAGGTGGACTCCCCTACACGGATCTGTTGCGTGCCTGTGCGAGTTCTCATCGTCGACGATCACACCCTCGTCCGCGCCGGCCTGGCGCGGCTGCTGCAGGGGTTTGCCGACGTGCAGCTTGTTGCCGAGGCCAGCAACGCCGAACAGGCACTGCAGCTGGCCCTGCAGCACGCACCGGATGTGGTGCTGATGGACCTCTCGCTGCCGGGCCGCACCGGCCTGGAAGCACTCAGCGACATCCGCCTGCGCGCGCCCGGTACCCGGGTGGTGATGATGACCATGCACGACGATGCCGCTCACGTGCGCGATGCGCTGGATCGGGGCGCGGTCGGGTTCGTGGTCAAGGATGCAGCACCGCAGGAGTTGGAACTGGCGCTGCGCGCCGCGCACGCCGGCCAGGTGTTCCTGAGCCCGCAGATCTCCGCCAAGATGCTGGCACCGATGCTGGGCCGCGAGAAGCCCACCGGCATCGCCGCGCTGTCGCCGCGCCAGCGCGAGATCCTGCGCCGCATCGGCAAGGGTGAGAGCAACAAGGAAATCGCCGCCGACCTCGGCATCAGCGTCAAGACGGTGGAGACCCACCGCGCACGCATGATGGAATCGCTCGGCTGCCGCCGCGCCAACGATCTGCTGCTGCTTGCCGCGCGCCACCAGCACGAGCTGGAGTAAGCGCCAGCCTCGGCGTGACGAAGCGATGGCTGGGTAGAGTGGGCTGTTGGTAGAGTCGACTGCCAGTCGACTTGCGCGGAGCGCGGGACTTTTCCTTGGTCTGATCGGAGAGCAGTCGACTGACAGTCGACTCTACCGGTGATCGTCTCTATCGACAGCCGACGCAGCCAACCCGCACCCAGCGTCGAATTCCCGTCACCCTGACACTCCCCGACAGGAATCCGTACACGGCGCAGCCCGATCAACCCGGGCCCTGCACCGGAAATCAGCAACTTAGCAGCGATCATCGTCAACAATCCGCGTCGATGTAGGGAATACCCCTACACCCTGTCAGGACATTCACCAAGCCCCTCAGGAACCCCCTGATTCCGCCCCCGCCGGATCAAAAGCAAGATGTGTTCCACAAGGCGCCGGGGAGCGGTGCCGGGGAACCACGATGAAGGCTGCACTCTCGACCCAGCTGGGCCAACAACTTCACCTCACCCCGCAGTTGCTGCAGTCGATCCGGCTGCTGCAGCTCGATGGCCTGCACCTGGAGCAGGAAATCCAGCGCCTGCTGGACTCCAACCCGCTGCTGGAGATCGAAGAGGCCGAAGCGCCCGCCGCCGATGCCACCGAGGCCAGTGCCACCACGATGGACACCGCCGCCTTCGACGAACTGCCCGAGTCGTCGATGTGGGACGTGGCCGGCGCCAGCTGGCAGGACGGCGACGACGACCGCATGGCGCGCATCGCCGCCGGCGAATCGACCGACCCGCAGCTGCGGGTGCTGCAGCGCCTGTCGCTGGACATGGACGACCGCCAGCTGGCCGTCGCAGCATTCTGGCTCGATCACTGCGACGAGGCCGGCTACCTGCAGGCACCGCTGGACCAGCTGCAGCTGCTGGCCAGCGCCCAGTTCGATATCGCCGCCGACGGCGTCGAAGCCATCCGCCAGCAACTGCTGCACGGCGAGCCCGCCGGCATGGCCGCGCAGGACCTGCGCGAAGGCCTGCAGGCGCAGCTGCGCAGCCTCCACGGCGTAGTCCCCGCCCGCCACCTGGCCACCCGCATTCTCGATGGCGCACTCGACGCGCTGGCCGCGCATGACTACCCCGCCCTCGCCCGCCTGCACGACGCCGAGATCGACGACGTGCGCGAAGCCGTGCGCCTGATCCTCTCGCTGCAGCCGCGCCCGGGTGACAGCCTGCTGCCCGAACGCAATGCCGTGGTGGTGCCGGACGTGGTCGCCTGGCACGCCGACGACCAGTGGAAGGTCGCGCTGAACCCGGCCACCAGCCGCCGCGTCTCGATCAACAGCCAGTACGAACAGGCCCTGGCCGAGACCAGCGAGGCCGCACCGGCACTGCGCGAAATGCTGCAGGAAGCGCGCTGGTTCAGCCGCGGCCTGTCGATGCGCTACGACACCCTTCTGCGCACCGCGCGGGTGATCGTCGAGCGCCAGGCCGCGTTCCTGGTGCGAGGCGAGGAGGCCATGGCGCCGCTGACCCTGAAGGAAGTGGCCGAGGAAATCGGCATGCACGAGTCCACCGTCTCGCGCATCACCACCGGCAAGTTCCTTCAGACCCCCCGTGGCACCTTCGAGCTGAAGCACTTCTTCGCCGTTCGCCTGGAAGGTGCCAGCGTCTCCGGCCAGGCCGTGAAGGCCATGGTCCGCCGCCTGATCGACGCCGAACCGGCCGGCCGCCCGCTGGCCGACGAGGCCATCGCCGGCCTGCTGTCGCGTCAGGGGGTGAACATTGCCCGCCGAACCGTCGCAAAATACCGAGAACAACTGGACATCGCCCCGGCCCGTGAACGGCGCCGGCTTGGCGCCAGGCAACCGCAGCTGGCCCGGGTGGGCTGAAAAGGATGTTGGACATGAACAAGCTCACGGTCCTGTTGGTCGATGACCACGAGGGCTTCATCAATGCGGCGATGCGCCATTTCCGCAAGATCGACTGGCTGCAGATCGTCGGCAGCGCCGGCAACGGCCTGGAAGCGATCGAACGCTCGGAGACGCTGCGCCCGCAGGTGGTGCTGATGGACCTGGCCATGCCGGAAATGGGTGGCCTGCAGGCCACCCGCCTGATCAAGTCGCAGGACGATGCACCGTACATCGTGATCGCCAGCCACTTCGACGACGCCGAGCACCGCGAACACGCGCTGCGCGCCGGCGCCGACAATTTTGTCAGCAAGCTGTCCTACATCCAGGAAGTCATGCCGATCCTGGAAGGCCTCAGGGAGGATCGATCGTGAGCGAATCGCGCATCCTGGTGCTGGACAACGACGCCGTGCGCGCAGAGCGCACCGTTGCCCTGCTGGAGTTCATGGATTTCAACCCGCGCTGGGTTGCCGACGCGGCCGACTTCGACCTGGGCCGCCAGCGCCAGAACGACTGGATGGCCGTGATCGTCGGCAGCCTGGACGACACCGCTGCCAGCACCGCGCTGTACCACTGGCTGGGCGGCAGCAGCCTGCCGCCGCCGGTGCTGCTGGCCGATGGTGATGCTGCAGCGTTTGCCCAGCAGCACGGTCTGCACGAAGCCAACATCTGGCCGCTGGAAACGCCGCTGCGCCATGCGCAGATGGAAGCCCTGCTGCGCCGCGCCAGCCTCAAGCGCCTGGACGCCGAGCACCAGGCCGGCGCCGCGCAGGATCAAGGCCCGACCGGCAACGGCCCGGCGGTGACTGCACTGCGTACCATGATCGAGCAGGTTGCCGCATTCGATACCACCGTACTGGTGCTGGGCGAATCCGGTACCGGCAAGGAAGTCGTGTCGCGTGCGATCCATCAGCGCTCGCCGCGCCGTGATGGTCCGTTCGTGGCGATCAACTGCGGCGCCATTCCGGCCGACCTGCTGGAAAGCGAACTGTTCGGCCACGAAAAGGGCGCCTTTACTGGCGCACTGACCGCGCGCAAGGGCCGTTTCGAAATGGCCGAGGGCGGCACTCTGCTGCTCGACGAAATCGGCGACATGAGCCTGCCCATGCAGGTGAAGCTGCTGCGCGTGCTGCAGGAACGCAGCTTCGAGCGCGTCGGTGGCAACCAGACCATCCGCTGCAACGTGCGCGTCGTGGCCGCGACCCACCGCGATCTGGAAACGCGCATCGCCGAAGGCAAGTTCCGCGAGGATCTGTTCTATCGCCTCAACGTGTTCCCGATCGACGTGCCCGCCCTGCGCGAGCGTCGCGAAGACCTGCCGGCGCTGGTGGAAACCATCGCCGCACAGTTGGCGCGCACCGGCCGTGGCGAAGTGCGCTTCACCCCGGAAGCCCTGCAGGCACTGGCCGGCTACGACTGGCCGGGCAACGTGCGCGAACTGACCAACCTGGTCGAACGCCTGGCGGTGCTGCATCCGGGCGGTTCGGTGCGCGTGCAGGACCTGCCGGCCCGCTATCGCGGCGATGCCGCGCTGGCCGCCCCCGCGCCGGCACCTGAGGTTCCGGTTGCCAGCGAAGAACGCCTGGACCTGCGCAGCTTCTCGTTCCACACCCCAGGCAGCGGCAACCAGCCGGCGCTGGAACACGGTATCGCCGTCAATCGCGCAGCCGCCCCGGCGGCACTGCCCGACGACGGTCTGGACCTGCGCAACCACATGGCCAACATCGAACTGGGCCTGATCAACGAAGCACTGGAACGCACCCAGGGCGTGGTCGCCCACGCCGCCCAGCTGCTCGGCCTGCGCCGCACCACCCTGGTGGAAAAGCTGCGCAAGTACGGCATCGAGCGCGAGCAGGCCGAACTGGCCGGCTGAAGCGCGCTACCAGCATGAAGGGGGCACCAACGCCTGGGCTTGCCCGGGCGTTGGTGTTTCTGCCCCCCTTTACACGTTTTCCTAAAGACAGCGGAGCCGAACTGCGGTGGATTGGAGGGACACCCCAAGGAGCTCCCACCATGCATCGCACCACCCTGCTCGCCGCCCTGCTCTTCCCGGTCCTGGCAACTGCCGCCAACTGCTCCCTGCCGACCACTCTGGACCAACGCCAGTTCACCAACCTCAGCGACCCGTTGTACGCGCCCGACAACCCCAACGCCGGCGGTAGCTACCGCTATCAGCGCCTGGCCCCGCATATCGCGGAAATCCAGATGACCGAGGCCTACCCGGCCGGTCCCGCCCACTACACCCTGCTGCTGACCTGCCAGAGCAACCATCAGGGTCGCTTCATCTACACCCAGCACGACGGCCCCATCGCACCGCGCCAGCGCCAGAATTCCGGCCACTGGACCCTGCAGCCGTAGGCCAGAAAACCGACGCCGGTTAAATGGCGCCTCCAAGGGGGTCAGATCCCGAGCCGACCAAAGCGTGTCGACCAAGGTCGACACCCACCAAGAGCAGCGTGCCGACCAACGGTCGGCACCCACCATCAGCAGCAGATTCCAACAGATCGCGGCCAACTGTCGAAGGCGGGGTGGGTCCGGTTGCGGGGGCGTGAGCCGCATGGATGCGGCGACCGAGCTTACATGGACGTACTTGCAGCGCCCCCCGTAACCGGACCCACCCCGCCACCCACGGATAGCCTGATTTTGACGTTGATGTTGACGTGGCCTCTGCGGGTGCAGGGCGCAGCCCTGCCACCAAACACCCCCACCCTCACTTCACTGAATCGAAAACCGGTTTCGGCACGGCACTTGCACCTGCTCCAGCAGACAACCCCATCCCCTGTTTCTGGAACCGTTGCAGATGTCCCACTCCGTCACTTCGATCCTTTCGCAGATCCGCTCCTATCAGACCCAGATGGGACAGCCGGCGCTCAACCCGCTGGGCGAAACGCCGCGCAGCAACGCCCTGCCGGGCACGGTGCTGGACGCGCCGCAAGCCCAGCCGGCCAGCTTCACCGAAACCCTGCGTGGTGCGATTGCCGGCGTCAACGATGCGCAACAGAAGTCCGGCGCCCTCGCCAAAGCCTTCGAAATGGGCGACCCCAGCGCCGACCTCGCCAAGGTGATGGTCGCCTCGCAGCAGTCCCAGATCGCCTTCCGCGCCACCGTGGAAGTCCGCAACCGTCTCGTCCAGGCTTACCAGGACGTGATGAACATGCCGCTGTAAGGAATAGAGACGCATGGCACTGACGCTCTCCAAGGACAGCCTGAACGCCGAAAAGGCCGGGCAATGGTTCGACCGCCTGCAGAGTCTGCAGATCACCCGTCGGCTGGGCCTGATGGCGATGATCGCGGTGGCGGTGGCGGCAGGCCTGTCCGTGTTCTTCTGGTCGCAGAAGCCCGGCATGGTCCCGCTGTACACGGGCCTGGACCAGAAGGCGACCGCTGAAGCGACCGACCTGCTGCGCGCCGCGCAGATTCCGTTCGCGCTCGACCCGGCCACCGGCGGCATCACCGTGCCGGAAAAGAACCTGCATGATGCCCGCCTGAAGCTGGCCGGCTCCGGCTTGACCGACAGCGGCAAGCTCGGCTTCGAGCTGATGGAACGCGATCCGGGCTTCGGCGTCAGCCAGTTCGTGGAAAGCGCACGCTACCAGCATGCGCTGGAAACCGAGCTGTCGCGCACCATCAACACGCTGCGCCCGGTGCGCGATTCGCGCGTGCACCTGGCCATTCCCAAGCCCAGCGCCTTCACCCGCCAGCGTGACGTGGCCAGCGCCTCGGTCACCCTGGAACTGCGTGGCGGCCAGCAGCTGGAACGCAGCCAGGTGGATGCCATCGTGCACATGGTCGCGGCCAGCATTCCGGACCTCGCTCCGGAACGGGTGACCGTGGTCGACCAGAGCGGGCGCATGCTCAGCATCACCGACCCGAACAGCGAAGCGGCGGTCAACGCCGCCCAGTTCGAGCAGGTGCGCCGCCAGGAAACCTCGTTCAACCAGCGCATCCGCGAGCTGCTGGAGCCGATGACCGGCCCCGGCCGGGTCAACCCGGAAGTGAGCGTGGACATGGATTTCTCGGTGACCGAGGAAGCCCGTGAGCTCTACAACGGTGAACCGCAGAAGCTGCGCAGCGAGCAGATGAGCGAGAACACCACCAGCACCCCGGGCCCGCAGGGCGTGCCGGGCGCGACCAGCAACAGCCCGCCGGGCCAGCAGGCCGCCCCGGCCACTGCGCAGACGCCGACCGAAAGCAGCAAGAACGCGACCCGCAACTACGAGCTGGACCGCACCCTGCAGCACACCCGTCAGCCGGCGGGCCGCATCAAGCGCGTCTCGGTGGCGGTACTGGTGGACAACGTGCCGCGCGCAGGCGCCAACGGCAAGGTCAGCCCGCAGCCGCTGTCGGCCGCCGAACTGACCCGCGTCGAAGCACTGGTCAAGCAGGCCGTCGGCTTCAATGCCGAGCGTGGCGATACCGTGTCGGTGATGAACGCCCCCTTCGTGCGTGATACCACGCCGGTCGAAGGCCCGGCCTGGTGGGAGCTGCCGTGGGTGCACGACGCCGGCCGCATGCTGCTGGGCGCCGTGGTGGTGCTGGCATTGCTGTTCGGCGTGCTGCGCCCGGCATTGCGTGCGATCACCGGCCAGAACAAGAAGAACGACGAACAGGCACTGGAACCGCACACCGCGGACGTGCAGCTGGTCGATGACGATGGCATGCCGCTGCCGGCGCTCGGCGCCGACCGGGCCAGCCTGGGCGGGCCGGATGCACTGGCCCTGCCGGTGGATTCATATGAGGAACGACTGCGGATGGCGCGTGAAGCCGTAAAGACCGACTCCAAGCGCGTGGCCCAGGTGGTCAAGGGCTGGGTGGCCAATGACTGAGGCACAACTGACCGGCGTACAGCGCGCGGCCGTGCTGCTGCTGTCCCTGGGTGAGCTGGATGCAGCCGAAGTGCTGCGCCACATGGAACCCAAGGAAGTGCAGAAGATCGGCATCGCCATGGCCACCATGACCGACATCACCCGCGAACAGGTGGAACGGGTGATGGACCAGTTCGGCCAGGAGCTGGGCTCGAAGACCTCGCTGGGCGTGGGCTCGGACGACTACATCCGCAACATGCTGGTGCAGGCGCTGGGCAGCGAGAAGGCCGGCAACCTGATCGACCGCATCCTGCTGGGCCGCAACACCACCGGCCTGGACGCACTGAAGTGGATGGACCCGCGTGCGGTGGCCGACCTGGTGCGCAACGAGCACCCGCAGATCATCGCCATCGTGATGGCGCACCTGGAAACCGACCAGGCCGCCGACGCGCTGAAGCTGCTGCCGGACCGTACCCGCGTGGACGTGCTGCTGCGCATCGCCACCCTCGACGGCATTCCGCCGAACGCGCTCAATGAACTCAACGAGATCATGGAGCGCCAGTTCGCCGGCAACCAGAACCTGAAGTCGTCCAACATCGGTGGCGTGCAGTGCGCGGCCAACATTCTGAACTTCATGGACAGCGGCCAGGACCAGGCGATCCTCGGCGAGATCGCGCGCATCGATGCGCCGCTGAGCAACCGCATCCAGGACCTGATGTTCGTGTTCGACGACCTGGTCGACCTGGATGACCGCGAAATGCAGCTGGTGCTGCGTGAAGTGAGCGGCGAGCGCCTGGGTCTGGCCCTGCGCGGTGCCGACATCAAGGTCCGCGACAAGATCACTCGCAACATGTCGCAGCGTGCGGCCGAAATCCTGCTGGAAGACATGGAAGCCCGCGGTCCGGTGCGCCTGTCCGACGTGGAAGGTGCGCAGCGCGAGATCCTGGCCATCGTCAAGCGCATGGCCGATGAAGGCACCGTCACCATTGGTGGCAGTGCGGAGGCCATGCTGTGAGCAACGTCGTGCGCTGGCTTGCCCCGGACCTGCTGGCCCAGCCCGAACCGGCGCTGGAGCAGGAGGACGCGTTCGAACTCACCGAGCCGGACCCGGAACACGAGCCGGAGCCGCCGCTGCAGCTGCCGACCCTGGAGGAAATCCAGGCCATCCAGGACAACGCCGAGAAGGAAGGCTTCCAGCACGGCCATAGCGAAGGTTACGGCCAGGGCCAGGCGGAGGTGCGTCGCCTCGCCGCACAGATCGAAGGCATCCTCGACAACTTCAGCCGACCGCTGGTGAGGCTGGAGAACGAAGTGGTCGGCGCACTGGGCGAGCTGGCGGTACGCATCGCGGGCGCACTGGTCGGCCGCGCTTACGAGGCTGAGCCGGCGCTGCTGGCGCAGCTGGTCGGCGAGGCCATCGACGCGGTGGGTGGCAGCACCCGCGAGGTCGAAGTGCGACTGCACCCGGATGACATCGCCGCCCTCGCCCCGCTGTTGAGCCTGCCGCCACAACAGCGCCTGGTGCCAGACACCAGCCTGAGCCGCGGCGATCTTCGCGTGCACGCAGAAGCCGTGCGCATCGACGGCACCCTGAAAGCCCGCCTGCGAGGCGCGCTGGACGCGGTGATCCGCCAGACCGGAGCCAATGCATGAACCCCGATCCGCAGCCGACGCCGCCACCGGCCGACTGGGCCATGGCCCGCAACCTGCGCCTGGCCCGTCGGCTCGACGGCCTGCGCGTGGATACCGCCCATGGCCGTGGCCTGATCCGCGAAGGCGTGCTGCGCCGCGCGGTCGGACTGACCCTGGAAGCCGTCGGCTGCGAGGCGCCGCTGGGCGCCAGCTGCAAGGTGGAAGTGGTCGACGGCGGCTGGGTCGATGCCGAAGTGGTCGGCTTTGCCGGCGAGCGCACCTACCTGATGCCCAGCGCCGAACTGCACGGCCTGCTGCCCAACGCACGGGTGGTGCCGTCTGCGCGCCGTGGCGGCGTTGAAGTGGGCGAAGGGCTGCTCGGCCGCGTCATCGACAGCGATGGCGTGCCGCTGGACGGCAAGGGCCCGATCCGCGCCGAGGGCCACGTTGGCATGGCCGGCGTGTCGATCAATCCGCTGGCGCGTGAGCCGATCACCCAGCCGCTGGACGTGGGCGTGCGCGCGATCAACGCGCTGCTGCCGATCGGCCGCGGCCAGCGTGTCGGCCTGTTCGCCGGCTCCGGCGTCGGCAAGTCGACGCTGCTGGGCATGATGACCCGCTACACCGCCGCCGACGTGATCGTGGTCGGCCTGATCGGTGAACGTGGCCGCGAAGTACGCGATTTCGTCGAAACCACGCTGGGCGAAGAAGGCCTGCGCCGCGCCGTGGTGGTGGCCAGTCCCGCCGACCGGCCGCCGCTGGCGCGCCTGCACGGCGCCTACCGCGCCACCGCCATCGCCGAATGGTTCCGCGACCAGGGCCTGAACGTGCTGCTGCTGATGGACTCGCTGACCCGCTTCGCCCAGGCGCAGCGCGAGATCGGCCTGTCGGTCGGCGAACCGCCCACCACCCGCGGCTACCCGCCGTCGGTGTTCGCCAAGCTGCCGGCACTGGTCGAACGCGCCGGTAATGGCGCCAAGGGCCGCGGCTCGATCACCGCGTTCTACACGGTGCTGACCGAAGGCGATGATCCGCAGGATCCGATTGCCGATGCAGCGCGCGCGATCCTCGACGGCCACATCCTGCTCTCGCGGCGCGTGGCCGACAGCGGCCTGTACCCGGCCATCGACGTCGAATCGTCGGTCAGCCGCGTGGTCACGGAAATCGCCGACGAGCCGTGGCGCCTGCGCATCCGCAAGTTGAAGCGACTGGTCTCGGCCTATTCGGCCAACCGTGACCTGATCGCCATCGGTGCCTACCAGCGCGGCAACGACGCGGCCACCGACGAAGCTCTGGAACGCTGGCCGGAAATCATGGAGTTCCTCGGCCAGGACGTTGCCAAGGCCGCAGATCTCCCGCACAGCCAGGCGGCGCTGCAGCGTCTGGTGGAACAAGAGAGTTAAGCCATGAACCAGTCCAAGCGCATCGATCCCCTGCTCAAGCGGGCCCAGGAACACGAGGACGCGGTGGCCCGCGACCTGGCCGAACGCCAGCGCGTGCTCGATACCCATCTCTCGCGACTGGACGAACTGCGCCGCTACGCCGAGGAGTATGCGAATGCCCAGATGGCGGCGACCAGCCCGGCACAACTGCTGAACCGGCGTGCGTTTCTCGACCGCCTGGATAGTGCGGTCGAACAGCAGCAGGCCACGGTCAACGGCAACCGCGAGAAGGTGGAAGCTGAGCGCGCCCGCCTGATCCTGGCCAGCCGTGACAAGGCCGTGCTGGAGCAGCTGGCCGCCAGCTACCGCGCGCAGGAAAAGGTGGTGACCGACCGCCGCGACCAGCGCGAGATGGACGACATCGGTGCCCGCCGCGCTCGCCTGGTACAGACCGAAGACCAGGACGGCGCCGAGCAGGGAGGCCGCTCGTGATGCCCGCGCCATTGGCCGGCAGCGCCAACGCGCAGCCGCAGAATTCCGGCAGCAGCGCAACGCGCGCGCCACGCGGTGATGGAAACAAGGAGTTCAGCCAACTGCTGCAGGGTGGCTCATCGGGTGCCGATGCGCCCTCGAAACCCTCGAAAGCCTCGAACACGCCCACGCCGTCCACGCAGGGACCGGCATCCGACAACAATGGCCAGGCCGGCGCCGAGCGCAGGCCGGACAGCGCTGCCGCGCCCGAAGAGACCGCAGCCACGGTGCCCACAGCGCAAGCCAAGCCCGCTGCCGAAAAGGACGCCCAGGCTGCGGCCGAGGAGGCGCCCTGGCCGCCGCTCGGCCTGGCAGGACTGGTGCTGGCGGTACCGGCACCTGCCGACCCTGCCGCCGCTCTGCCGGCGGTGACAGCGACAGCCACCGACGCAGACGGCAACGCACTCCCCGCCCCCGCCGCACTACCGGTCGCAGCAGCCCTGCCGTCCACAGCAGCTGCGACCACATCGTCCACCGCCGAGGGTAATGCCCCCAGCGGCGCCGACCAGGTGACCACACTGCCGTTGCCTGAGCTGGTGCTGCCCGGCAAGCGCAGCGAGCGCGGTGAAGGCAGCGACGCACCCCTCATCGGCGACCGCACCGCGGCGCCGCTGCTGCATGCACCGGGCAACGCGGCTGTGCAGGATCTGAAGACCGCGTTGGCCACGGGCAATGCGATCTTCAATGGTGAACCGACACCGAAGCCGGTGCTCGGTGACGACGGTTTCGACCAGGCCATTGGCGCGCGCCTGGGCTGGCTGGCCGACCAGAAGATCGGCCATGCCCACATCCGGCTGAGTCCGGATGACATGGGCCCGGTCGACGTGCGCCTCCAGTTGAACGGCGACAAGGTGCATGCCAGCTTCAGCAGCCCGCACGTGGATGTGCGCCAGGCGCTGGAAAGCAGCCTGCCGCGCCTGCGCGAACTTCTCGGCGAGCAGGGCTTCCAGCTGGCTCATGCCGATGTCGGCCACCAGGCGCCCGGTGGTGACGGCAATGCGTCGGGCCAGGCCGGTGGCGGCGGCATGGCAAGTGACGGAGAACCGTCGCCGGCCGAGGGCGGTGTGTCGTCCGCACAGTTGATCCGCCAGCGCGGGTTGCTGGACGCATACGCCTGACAGGCGTGCCAACCAAGGTTGGCACCCACCAGAGCGATGCGGTCGGCACCCTCCAGAGCAGTGCGGTTGGCACCTGCCAGTATCGCGTTGGTGGGTGCGGAGCTTGCTCCGCACGGCCCCACAGGCCCCCCGACGGAATTCCGTCGCACCCCTCTGCCCCGGCTCCGGCACACCCCTTGCATATCCCGGTGAAGCAACCCTCAGGAGCTTCACCCCGTGGCCGCAGCCGCTGACAAAACCAAGAAGACCGCCGAGAAGGACAAGGCCGCCAAGCCGCGTAGTCCGATCCTGATCACCGCACTGGTGGCCGTACTGGCCGCCGCTGCCGCCGGTGGCGGCGTCTGGTTCTTCACCCAGTCCAAGCACGAAGAGAAGACCGCGCAGGCGCCGAAGAAGGCCAGCACTCCGGCACCGGCACAGTACTTCGCGCTGGACCCGGCGTTCGTGGTCAACCTCAATGGCCCGGTCGACGGCCCGCGCTACCTGCAGCTGGAAGTGCAGCTGATGACCCGCGACCCGGCCGCGCTGGAAGCGATCAAGACCCATGCCCCCGCCATCCGCGCACGCCTGCTGATGCTGTTCTCGCAGGTCAGCCCGGACCAGATCGCCGACGTCGCCGGCAAGCAGAAGCTGCAGGCCGCTTCGCTGGCCGAAGTGCAGAAAGTGCTCAAGGCCGAGACCGGCAGCAACGGCGCCGACGATCTGCTGTTCACCAGCTTCGTGACCCAGTAAGGGCCCACCGATGAATGACCTGCTGTCCCAGGACGAGATTGATGCCCTGCTCCACGGCGTGGACAGTGGTGCGGTCGAGACCGATCCGGAACCGCCGTCCGGCGAAGCACGTTCGTACGACTTCGCCAGCCAGGACCGCATCATCCGCGGTCGCATGCCGACCCTGGAAATGGTCCACGAGCGCTTCGCGCGCCTCTGGCGGATCGGCCTGTTCAACCTGATCCGCCGCTCGGCCGAGCTGTCGGTGCGCGGCATCGAGCTGATCAAGTTCAACGACTACATGCACTCGCTGTATGTGCCGACCAACCTGAACCTGATCCGCTTCAAGCCGCTGCGCGGTACCGGCCTGATCGTGTTCGAACCGACCCTGGTGTTCGCCATCGTCGACAACTTCTTCGGCGGCGACGGGCGCTACCCCACCCGCATCGAAGGCCGCGAGTTCACCGCCACCGAAATGCGGGTGATCCACCTGCTGCTGAAGCAGACCTTCGCCGACCTTCGCGAAGCCTGGGCACCGGTGATGGATGTCGACTTCGAGTACATCAACTCGGAAATCAACCCGCACTTCGCCAACATCGTGACCCCGCGCGAATACGTGGTGGTGTGCCGACTGCACGTCGAGCTCGACGGCGGTGGCGGCGACATCCACGTGACCCTGCCGTACTCGATGCTGGAGCCGATCCGCGAGCTGCTCGACGCCGGCATCCAGAGCGACCGCAACGATCGCGACGAGAGCTGGGGGCAGACCCTTCGCGAGCAGCTCAACATCGCCGAGGTGACCCTGTCCAGCGTGCTGGCCAGCAAGCGCATGACGCTGCGTGACCTGACCCAGCTGAAGGTAGGCGACATCCTGCCGATCGAGCTCAGCCCGCAGGTGCCGTTGTGCGTGGAGAACATCCCGGTGTTCACCGGCGAGTTCGGCATCGCCAACGGCATGAACGCCGTGAAGATCACCGCTACCCATCCGCCGGGCACCCGTCCGCGCGTACCCGTCATCCAGGAAGACCCGCAATGAACGATATCGACGCCCTCGAACCCACCCCGGCCCAGTTCAGCAGCCTGCAGGCCGATGAGGCGAACGGTCCGGACCTGAATCTGGACGTGATCCTGGACGTGCCGGTGACCCTGTCGCTGGAAGTCGGTCGCGCGCGCCTGCCGATCCGCAACCTGCTGCAGCTCAATCAGGGCTCGGTGGTGGAACTGGAACGCGGCGCCGGCGAATCGCTGGATGTGTTCGTCAACGGCACCCTGATCGCCCATGGCGAAGTGGTGGTGATCAATGACCGCTTCGGCGTGCGCCTGACCGACGTGGTCAGCCCGAGCGAGCGGATCCGGAGACTGCGTTGAGCCTGCTGGCCTCCACTCTGCTGGCGGTCGGCAAGGCCGCCGCTCCGGTCGGCCCGCAGATCGGCCAGCACGCAGCCGCCGCACCGAGCCTGTTCGGCGCGGTGCTGGCGCTGCTGGCAGTGCTCGCGCTGGTCATCGGACTCGGCTGGCTGCTCAAGCGCATGCCCGGCAGCGGCTTCCGCCCTGCCGAAGGCATGAAGCTGGTGGCCAGCCTCAGTGTCGGCGCCAAGGAACGCGTGGTGGTGGTCGAGGTCAATGGCCAGCAACTGCTGCTGGGCGTCACCGCCGGCGGCATCAACACCCTGCATACCCTGCCCGAACCGTTGCCGCCACCGGCACCGGTGCGCGTGCCGGATTTCAAGAACCTGCCGAATTTCGCCCAGCTGCTGCAGCAGCGGCTGCGCAAGGATCCCTGACATGCGTGTCACCCGTACCCGTCTTGCCACCCTGATGCCGTGGCTGCTGTTGCTTGCCCTGTGCCTGTTGCCTGCGCTGGCGTTCGCCGCGCCCGGTACGCCGGCCACCCCGCTGCCGGACATCAACGTGGGCAAGATCGGCGGTGCGCCGGTCAGCCTGCCGCTGCAGACCCTGCTGCTGATGACGGCGATCACCCTGATCCCGTCGATGCTGCTGGTGCTGACCTCGTTCACCCGCATCATCATCGTGCTGGGCCTGCTGCGCCAGGCGCTGGGCACCGGCCAGACGCCGTCCAACCAGGTGCTGCTGGGCCTGGCCCTGTTCCTTACCGCAATGATCATGCTGCCCACCTGGGACAAGGCCTGGAGCACCGGCATGGCGCCGTACCTCAACGGCGACATCGACTTCCAGACCGCCTGGACGCTGACCACCACGCCGCTGCGCGCCTTCATGCTGGCGCAGATCCGCGAGACCGACCTGATGACCTTCGCCGGCATCGCCGGGCACGGCACCTACACCAGCCCCGATGCGATCCCGTTCCCGGTGCTGGTCGCCTCGTTCGTCACCAGCGAACTGAAGACCGCCTTCGAAATCGGATTCCTGATCTTCATCCCGTTCGTGATCATCGACCTGGTCGTGGCCAGCGTACTGATGTCGATGGGCATGATGATGCTGTCGCCGATGCTGGTGTCGGCACCGTTCAAGATCCTGCTGTTTGTGCTGGTGGATGGCTGGGTGCTGACCGTGGGTACGTTGGCGGCGAGCTTCAATCCGGCGTGATTGAAAGGCAGTCGAGCATGGCTCGACGCTACATAAGAAGATGGAACCCGAATGACTCCCGAACTTGCCTTGACCGAACTGCGTGGCGGCCTGATCACCGTGCTGTGGGTGGCCGGCCCGCTGCTGCTGACCGTACTGGTGGTGGGCGTGGTGGTGGGCGTGGTGCAGGCTGCGACCCAGCTCAACGAACCAACCATCGCCTTCGTTGCCAAGGCGGCGGCGCTGACTGCGGTGCTGTTCGCGCTGGGAAGCCTGCTGATCGGCCACCTGGTTGAATTCACCACGCTGCTGTTCCAGCGCATCCCGCACCTGATCGGTTAGGACACGCACCTCGATGGACGCCGCCACCCAGATGGCTGCCGACGGCCTGCAGGCCTTCGGCATGATCGGCACCGTACTGTGGACCATGCTGCGCATCGGTGCGGTGGCCATGGCCATGCCCATGGTCGGTACCCGCGCGGTGCCGGCACGGATCCGCGTGATCCTGGCCGGTACCCTTGCCATCGCGCTGGCGCCGCTGCTGCCACCAGTTCCGGACTGGACCGGTTTCGATGCCGCCACGGTCCTGACCATCGCCCGCGAACTGGCCATCGGCGTATCCATCGGCTTCCTGCTGCGGCTGGTGTTCGAGGCCGGCGCGATGGCCGGCGAACTGATCGCACAGGGCACCGGCCTGGCCTTCGCGCAGATGAGCGACCCGCTGCGTGGCGGCACATCGGGCGTGATCGGCCAGTGGTTCTACCTGCTGTTCGGCCTGCTGTTCTTCACCGCCAACGGCCATCTGGCGCTGATCTCGCTGGTGGTGGACAGCTACCGCGCCCTGCCCATCGGCGCGCCCCTGCCCGACCCGCACGCGTTCTTCAGCATCGCCCCGACCTTCCTGCTGACCGTGCTGCGTGGCGCGCTGACTCTGGCCATCCCGCTGACCGTGGCGATGCTGGCGGTCAACCTGGCCTTCGGCGTGCTGGCCCGCGCCGCGCCGGCACTGAATCCGATCCAGCTGGGCCTGCCGGTCTCGCTGCTGCTGGGCCTGTTCCTGCTGGCGTTGCTGGCCGGGGAAATGGGCCCGCCGGTACAGCGCCTGTTCGATGCCGCCTTCCAGGCTGCGGACGCGGTCACACACTGACCCGATCATCACGTTTTTCTGCTTGCCCTGCCCCCGGGGCTGCGCGTTAGAGTGAATGCGCGGCAACCGGGGGGATGCCGCACGTGGCCGCCGCTCTGCGTCGGCCTGCCTCATGCATGCCCCACCGTGGTTTCCGTCGACAGGCAGGTCCGGGAGACTGACGAATGCTGGTAGGCACGTACAACCCATGGCTGGTGGCGACCTCATTGCTGGTTGCCGTGATGGCGTCCTACACCGCACTGGCGATGGCCGGGCGCACCGTCACCGCGCCCGGCAAGGGCGCGACCTGGTGGTGGCGCCTGGGCGGCGGTTTTGCGATGGGGCTGGGCATCTGGTCGATGCACTTCATCGGCATGCTCGCCTTCGACCTGCCCATTCCCTTGGGCTACGACCTGCCCATCACCCTGCTGTCGCTGGCCCTGGCCATCGCCTCGTCGGTGTTCGCACTGTGGCTGGTTTCGCTGCGCACCCTGCCGCACCGGAGATTGGCCGGCGGCGCCCTGCTGATGGGCACCGGTATCGCCGGCATGCATTACGTTGGCATGGCTGCAATGCGCATGCAGCCGGGCATCGACTACGACCCGGGCTGGCTGCTTTTTTCGCTGCTGGTAGCGGTGGCCGCTTCGTGGACCGCCTTGTACGTAGCCTTCCGCCTGCGCGCGCAGCGCACCCGCATCGGTGATCGTCTCGCAGCGGCGGGCCTGCTCGGGCTGGCCATCGTCGGCATGCACTACACCGGCATGGCCGCCGCACGCTTTCCGGAGGGCAGCATCTGCGGCGCAGCCGTCGGCGATGGGTTGCAGAGCGAATGGCTAGCCATGCTGGTGGTGATGCTCACCGTGGCGATCCTGGCCGTGGTGCTGGTGGTGTCCTGGCTGGACCAGCGGGTGGAGGCGCAGCTGCTGCGCCTGCGCAATTCCCTGTTGAGCACCTCGCTGACCGACGCGCAGCAGGAACTGACCCAGGCCGCACTGCACGACCCACTCACCCGCTTGCCCAACCGCCTGCTGCTGCAGCGTCGCATCGTGCAGGCACTGGCCGAGGCCGAACAGGGCGGCAGCCGTTTCGCTGTGATGTTCATGGACCTGGATGGCTTCAAGCAGGTCAACGATGCCTATGGCCATCAGGCCGGCGACGCGCTGCTGGTGGCAGTGGCCGAGCGCACCCGCCAGCTGCTACGTCCCAACGACATGCTGGCGCGGTTGGGCGGTGACGAATTCGTGCTGGTGGTGCGCATCGAGCACGATGAAGACTTGCCGACGCTGGCCCGGCGCATCCTGCAGGCGGTCGGCAGCGGCCCCCTGCTGCCGGACAACGAACTCCAGGTAACCGCCAGCATCGGCGTGGCGATCTGCCCGGATCACGCCGCCAGCGAACGGCAGCTGATGGCGTTTGCCGATGCAGCGATGTACCAGGCCAAGGAATCCGGACGCAACGCCTTCGTGCTGTTCGCCGACTGGATGAATGACAGCGCCGAACAACAATTCCGGCTGCTGGCCGACCTGCGCCGGGCCATTGGCAGCGAGCAGCTGTTTCTGCACTACCAGCCCAAGATCCGCGTGGCCACGCAGAAGGTGGCCGGTGCCGAAGCATTGATCCGCTGGCACCATCCGGAGCATGGCCTGATTCCGCCGGACCGCTTCATCCGGCTGGCCGAGCGCAGCGGCGCCATCAACGATATCGGGCGCTGGGCGCTGGACCAGGCCTGCCTGCAGCTGCGCCGCTGGCATGACGCCGGCCACGAAGGCTGGTCGATGTCGGTGAACCTGTCGCCGGTGCAGTTCAGTTCGCCGCACCTGCTGCAGGACGTGCGCGAAGTGATCGAACGCCATGGCATTGCCCCGCGCCACCTGGTGCTGGAGATCACCGAAAGCACGGTGATGCGCGATACCGATACCAGCCTGCGCCTGCTGCAGGCGCTCTCGGCACTGGGCGTGGGCATCTCCATCGATGACTTCGGCACCGGCTATTCCAGCCTGCTGTACCTGAAGCGGCTGCCGGCCACCGAGATCAAGATCGACCATGCCTTCGTGCGCGATCTGGAACACAGCGCCGAGGATGTGGTGATCGTCTCGGCGATCGTGGCGCTGGGCCACGCGCTGGACATGGACATCGTGGCCGAAGGCGTGGAAACCGCCGCCCAGCGCGCCTACCTGGAGCGGCTGGGCTGCGACTACCTGCAGGGCTACCTGCTCGGCCGCCCGGTGGATGCGGCGCGCTTCATGCAGCTGCACGACCTGCCGCGGCCGCGGGTGGAGTTGGCGCAGAGCCCGCCGCCCAGCGGCAACGCGCCCCTGTAGCCGAGCCCGCGCCCGGCTCCCCCCCGGGCATGACCCGGCGCTGCCGGTGCCTGCTCTGGTAGGTGCCAACCTTGGTTGGCGCATGAACCCGTCACGGCATGGTTCTTGCAGGCACCCCGGCATCTCCTGCCGCAGTGCCCGTGATGTCCGAAGACGAATCCGCCGGCGAAAAGACCGAACAACCCACCGAAAAACGCCTGCGCGACGCCCGTGAACAGGGCAACCTGCCGCGCTCGCGCGAACTCGGCACGGCCGCCGTATTCGGCGCCGGCGTACTGGCGGTGATGGCCATGAGCGGTTCGATCGGCCGCGGCGCCAGCGCCTGGATGAAGCACGCGCTCAGCCCCGAACAGAGCCTGCGGCAGAACCCGAAGGAACTGTTCGGCCACTTCGGCGACCTGCTGCTGCAGTTCATGCTGGTGATCGCGCCGCTGGTGCTGGTCTGCCTGCTGGCCAGTTTCGTCGCACCTCTGGTGATGGGCGGCCTGCGCTGGTCGCAGAAAGCATTGCTGCCCGACATCAACCGCATGAATCCGATGAGCGGGCTCAAGCGCCTGTATGGCCCGGAGGCCATCGCCGAGTTCACCAAGTCGCTGCTGCGCGTGGCCTTCGTCGGCGTCGCCGCCGGGCTGGTAGTCTGGACCGGCTTTGACACCCTGCGCGGGCTGATCCACCACCCGCTGGAGACCGCCATCACCGACGGCCTCGGCTTCACCCTGCGCCTGCTGCTGGCCACCGCCGGCGCGATGCTGGTGCTGGCCGCCATCGACGCGCCGTACCAGCGCTGGAACTGGATGCGCAAGCTGAAGATGACCCGTGAAGAACTGCGCCGGGAAATGAAGGAAAGCGAAGGCAGCCCCGAGGTGAAGGGCCGCATCCGCCAGCTGCAGCAGCAGATGGCCAACCGCCGGATGATGGAAGCAGTGCCCACGGCCGACGTGGTGGTGGTCAACCCCACCCACTATGCGGTGGCGCTGAAGTACGAGGGTGGCGCCATGAACGCCCCCACCGTGGTCGCGCTGGGCGTGGACGAGACCGCCCTGCGCATCCGTGAAGTGGCCGACGGCAACAAGGTGGCGATCGTCTCCGCCCCGCCTTTGGCACGCGCCTTGTATCGGGAAGGCCAACTCGGAAAGGAAATCCCCGTGAGACTGTATTCGGCCGTCGCCCAGGTCCTGTCCTACGTCTACCAGCTGCGCGCCTGGCGTACTGGCCCGATGCCGGACGCCCCGCACATCCAGGTGGATGAATTCGGCAAGGGAGGCCGCCCGTGAGCGCCCAGCCCTCCACCGGTTTCAACACCCGCCGCGCCCTGGAAATGATCCGCCAGGGCCTTGGCGCGCCGTTGATCGTGCTGGCCCTGCTGGCCATGGTCGTGGTGCCGCTGGCCGCGCCGGTGCTCGATGCGCTGTTCACTTTCAACATCGCCATCTCGCTGATGGTGCTGCTGGCGGTGGTCTACGTGAAGCGTCCGCTGGACTTCACCATCTTCCCGATCGTGCTGCTGATCACCACCATGCTGCGGCTGGCGCTGAACGTGGCCTCCACCCGCGTCATCCTGCTGAACGGCCAGAACGGCCACGACGCCGCGGGCAAGGTCATCGCCGCCTTCGGCGAATTCGTGATCGGCGGCAACTACGCGGTGGGCATCGTGGTGTTCGCGATCCTCACCATCATCAACTTCGTGGTGATCACCAAGGGCGCCGGCCGCGTCTCGGAAGTGACCGCGCGCTTCATCCTCGACGCGATGCCCGGCAAGCAGATGGCGATCGACGCCGACCTCAACGCCGGTTTGCTGACGCGTGAAGAAGCCAAGCTGCGCCGCGAGGAAGTCCGCGAGGAAGCCGACTTCTACGGCGCGATGGACGGTGCCAGCAAGTTCATCCGTGGTGATGCCATCGCCGGCATCCTGATCCTGTTCATCAACATGCTCGGCGGCCTGGCCGTGGGCGTGCTGCAGCATGGCATGCCGTTCGGCGACGCCGCCGCCACCTACACCCTGCTGTCGATCGGTGACGGGCTGGTGGCGCAGCTGCCGGCGCTGCTGGTCTCCAGCGCGGTGGCGATGCTGGTCACCCGCGCCTCGCGCTCGCAGGACATGGCCCAGGCGATGACCGGCCAGGTGTTCGGCCAGTACCGCGCGCTGGCGATCACCGCCGGCATCATCGGCGTGGTCGGCCTGGTGCCGGGCATGCCCAACGTCGCTTTCCTGACGCTGTCCGCGATCCTCGGCTTCATCGCCTGGAAGATCTACCGCAAGGGCAAGGCCGCGGCCACCGATCCGGCAGCCGCCGGCAATGACGCTGCCGCACTCAACGCACTCGGCCGCCCGGCGGCACCAGCGCCGACCGCCGAACTGAGCTGGGACGAACTGCGCCCGGTCGATCCGCTGGGCCTGGAGGTCGGCTACCGGCTGATCCCGCTGGTGGACAGCAACCAGGGCGGCGAGCTGATGGCGCGCATCAAGGGCGTGCGCCGCAAGCTGACCCAGGATGTCGGTTTCCTGATTCCGTCGGTGCACATCCGCGACAATCTGGAACTTCCGGCCAACGGCTACCGCGTGCTGGTGCACGGCGTGCCGGTGGCCACCGCCGAGATCCATCCCGACCGCGAGCTGGCCCTTGATCCGGGCAGCGCGCTGGGCACCCTGGAGGGCATCGCCGGCAAGGACCCCGCGTTCGGCCTGGATGCCACCTGGATCCAGCCGCACCAGCGCGCCCAGGCCGAAACGCTGGGCTACACCGTGGTCGATCCGGCCACCGTGGTCGCCACCCATCTGTCGCACCTGATCCGCGAACACGCGCCCGAGCTGCTCGGCCACGAAGAGGTGCAGCACCTGCTGGCCAACCTGGCCAAGAGCGCGCCCAAGCTCGTCGAAGATCTGACGCCGAAGGCGCTGCCGCTGTCGGCGGTGGTGCGCGTGCTGCAGAACCTGCTGGTCGAGCGCATTCCGATCCGCCAGCTGCGCAAGATCGCCGAAGCACTGGTCGAACACGCTCCAAACAGCCAGGACCCGGCGGTGCTGACCGCCGCCGTGCGCACCGCACTGGGCCGCTTCATCGTGCAGGAGATCGCCGGAATGTCGGCGGAGCTGCCGGTGTTCACCCTCAACCCGCAATTGGAACGTGTCTTGCAGGAGTCCACGCAGGGCAACGGCGCCGCGCTGGAACCCGGACTCGCTGAGCGACTGCACCAGAGCCTGGCCGAATGTGTCAGCAAGCAGGAAGCCCGCAACGAGCCCGCGATTGTGCTGGTACCTGGCCCGGTGCGCGCCGCGCTGGCGCGCCTGGTCCGCCACAGCGTTCCGTCGCTGTCGGTCCTGGCCTACAGCGAGGTGCCGGAGGACAAGCGCCTGAAGCTGGTCGGAACGATCAGCTGACGCCGCCCTCCGATGCGCCAGAAAACAGACACCACTTTCGAACCGACGCAACAGACAGATACCAAGGGGAACCCGCAACGTGCAGACCACCGACCACCCGAGTTCTCCGACCGCCACCCCGCCGTCTTCGTCCCGTGACCACAGCATGAAAATCAAACGATTCGTCGCCGCCGACATGCGCTCGGCCATGAACCTGGTGCGCAAGGAACATGGTCCTGACGCCGTGATCCTGTCCAACCGCCGGATCGAGGAAGGCATCGAGATCGTCGCCGCCGCCAACTACGATGAGAGCGCCGTGCAGCGTGCGCTGGAAGCCTCGCGTCGTGACATCGCTCCGCCGCCGGCGCCGAAGCCGCGCACCGCCGCCGACGCGGTGATCGCCGCCGTCACCCGACGCCGCAGCAACACCCCGGCGCCGGAACCGGTCGCCGCCACCACCTCGGCCGTGGCCGCCCTCGCCCGCGCTGCGGTCGGCGCCACTGGCCGCACCCTGGACAGTGCCGACGAGATCGTGCCGACCCGTGGCAGCAGCGGCTTCGCCGCCACCCTGGCGCGTGCCGCCGTCAACGAACCGGCGCTGCCGGAACAGATCTTCGCCCCGTTCGCTGAAGCCATCGTCGCACCGGCGCCCGCCAGCGCCACGTCGGCCAACCGCGCCCACTTCCAGATCGACCCGCCGCACGAGACTCATCACGAAAGCCCGGCCCCGGCTGTGCAGCCGCCGCCGCTGCCGACCGCTGCTGTGGCTGATGTGCAGCCCGGGATCACCGCCAGCGAACCGGCACCGGCTGAAGCCAGTGACCAAGCCAGCCCAGCACCGGTCCAGGCCCCGGCCCCGGCGCTGACCCTGGTTGCCCAGGACGACGCCGAGATCCGCCAGCTGCGCCAGGAAGTGGCCGGCATGCGCCATGTGATCGAGCGCGAAATGAACCGCTTCACCGACGAGCGCCTGCGCGGCTGCCCGGTGCGCGCCACTGCGCTGGACCTGATGGACGAGTACGGCTTCGACGCCGGCCTGGCCCGCGACGTGGCCATGCAGATCCCGCTGGAGACCGAGGCCCACCGTGGCCGCGGCCTGATGCTGGGGCTGATTTCGCGCAAGCTGCCGATCGCCCCGGTCGACCCGCTGGAAGAAGGCGGCGTGATCGCCCTTGTGGGCCCGACCGGCGCCGGCAAGACCACCACCATCGCCAAGCTGGCCTCGCGCTTCGCCGAGAAGCACGCGCCGCGTGACGTCGCCCTGGTCACCACCGACACCACCCGCATCGGCGCCCGCGAGCAGCTGTACGGCTACGGCCGCCAGCTCGGCATCGCGGTGCACGAGGCCAACAGCGGTACCGATCTGGACCAGCTGCTGGAACGCCTGAAGGACTACAAGCTGGTGCTGATCGACACCGCCGGCCTGGGCCCGCGCGACCGCGCGCTGGCCGCCCAGCTGCAGTGGCTGCGCGCCGCCCGCCAGGTGCGCACCCTGCTGGTGCTGCCGGCCAACACCAGTTTCGGCGACATGGACGAGGTGGTCCGCCGCTTCGGCGCGGCCAACCTGCAGGGCCTGGTGCTGAGCAAGCTGGACGAGACCGGCCGCTTCGGCAATGCCCTGTCGGTGGCCGTGGACCACGCCCTGCCGATCACCTGGGTGACCGATGGCCAGGACGTTCCGGAGGACCTGCACCGGGCCAGTGCAGCCAATCTCGTACTTCGCCTTGAAGATTTGCGCCGCGCGGCCGATATGCCCTGCAACCCGGAGTTGAACCATGCCGTCGCGTGAGTACGCCAAGCTGACCAAGACCTTCCCGCTGTCGGCCACCCGCAGCGAGCCGCTCGGCCCTGTGCGCACCATTGCCGTCACTGGCGGCAAGGGCGGCGTGGGCAAGACCAACGTTTCGGCCAACCTTGCCGTAGCGCTGGCCGGCATGGGCAAGCGCACCCTGCTGCTGGACGCCGACCTCGGCCTGGCCAACATCGACGTGATCCTGGGGCTGAACCCCACCTTTACCCTGGCCGACCTGGTCGCCGGCCGCTGCACGCTGGATGACGTCATCGTCGAAGGCCCGAACGGCGTGCTGGTGGTGCCGGCCGCGTCCGGCCGCCGCCACATGGCCGAACTGGCCCCGGCCGAGCACGTCGGCCTGGTCAACGTGTTCTCCGAGCTGGAACGCGAACTGGACATCATGGTGGTGGACACGGCCGCCGGCATCACCGATGGCGTGCTGACCTTCTGCCAGGCCGCGCAGGACACCGTGGTGGTGGTCTGTGACGAACCGGCTTCGATCACCGACGCCTATGCGCTGATCAAGGTACTCTCGCGCGAGCGTGGCGTGGACCGCATCCAGGTGGTGGCCAACATGGTGCGGGACCCGAACGAGGGCCGCGTGCTGTACGAGAAGCTGACCCGCGTCTGCGAGAAGTTCCTCGCCGATGTCTCCCTGAACTATCTGGGCTGCGTGCCGCAGGATGACTGGCTGCGCCTGTCGGTGCAGCGCCAGCAGCCGGTGGTGAAGGCCTACCCGTCCAGTCCTGCAGCACTGGCGATCACCGAGATCGCGCGCCGTACCGCACGCTGGCAGGCGCCGACCGAACCGCGCGGCGGCGTTGAATTCTTCCTCGAGCGCATCCTCAAGCAGCGAGGGGTGGCCGCATGAAAGGCGCAGCCCAGTACAGGGAAGTCCAGCGCTCGGCGGCCAACGAGGTGATCGCCCAGCACTCGGACCTGGTGCGGCGCATCGCCCACCACCTGGCCGCACGCCTGCCGGCGAGCGTCGAGGTCGACGATCTGATCCAGGCCGGCATGATGGGGCTGATCGAAGCCTCGCGCAGCTATGACGCTGACCAGGGTGCTTCGTTCGAGACGTACGCATCGATCCGCATCCGCGGTTCGATGATCGATGAGATCCGCCGTGGCGACTGGGTGCCGCGCTCGGTGCACCGCCGTGCACGTGATGCCGCCGCCACCATCCGCCGCCTGGAACAGAGCAGCGGCCGTGCCGCCAGCGCCACCGAAGTGGCCGCCGCGATGGAGATGCCGCTGCCCGAGTACCTGCGGCTGATGGAAGACGCCGCCCGTGGCCAGGTGCTGAGCCTTGAATCGCGCATCGAGGACCAGGGCGAGCTGGACACCGTCGCCCAGGGTGGCCCGACCCCGCAGCAGGTGCTGGAGCGCGGCGAGTTCGGCCGCGAACTGGGCAAGGCCATCGGCCACCTGCCTGAGCGCGAACAACTGGTGCTCTCGCTGTACTACGAGCAGGAACTGAACCTGAAGGAGATCGGCGCGGTGCTCGGCGTGAGCGAGTCGCGGGTCTGCCAGATCCACGGCCAGGCGGTACTGCGCCTGCGTGGCCGGCTGAAGCTGTTCGAGGCTGCCGACGCCGGCCTCGAAGAATGAACATCCCCGAGGCGGCTGCCCCCGGCCGTCCGGAATGAACAACAAAGGAATTCTGCTTTGAACAAGAACATGCGCATCCTGATCGTCGACGACTTCTCGACCATGCGTCGAATCGTCAAGAACCTGCTGGGCGACCTGGGCTTCACCAACACCGCCGAAGCCGAAGACGGGCATGCTGCGCTGTCGCTGCTGCAGAGCCAGCCGTTCGATTTCGTGGTGACTGACTGGAACATGCCGGTGATGACCGGCATCGAGCTGCTCAAGGCGATCCGTGCCGATGCCAAGCTGAAGACCCTGCCGGTGCTGATGGTCACCGCAGAAGCCAAGCGCGAGCAGATCATCGAAGCCGCCCAGAGCGGTGTGAACGGCTACATCATCAAACCGTTCACCGCACAGACGCTGGAAGAGAAGCTCGGCAAGATCTTCGAACGCCTGGCGGCCAGCGCCTGATGGATACCACGGTCGACAAGAACGCCCTCGCCCTGCGCCTGCAGGAAGCCCTGGACGCACTGGAGTCCGGTGACGAGGCCGCCTGGCGGCAGCGCATCGACGGACTGGTCGCGCTGCGCACGCAGCCGATGATGAGCGGCCTCTCGCGGCTGGCCCGCGAACTGGGACAGGCGCTGGGTGAACTGCCGACCGTGCCCAGCGAAGCCGGCGAACTGGACGATGCCTGCGCGCGCCTGGACCACGTGGTGGCGATGACCGAACAGGCCACGCACCGCACCCTGGACCTGGCCGAGGAATGCCGCAGCCTGACCGAACAGCTGCGCGCCGAAGGCCTGCAGCCTGGCCAGGACGCGC
Organism: Stenotrophomonas sp. GD03654; assembly: GCF_029845105.1. Lineage (NCBI taxonomy): Bacteria > Pseudomonadati > Pseudomonadota > Gammaproteobacteria > Lysobacterales > Lysobacteraceae > Stenotrophomonas > Stenotrophomonas sp. GD03654. The sequence goes on from NZ_JAOCLC010000047.1 coordinate 29,508, forward strand.
AGCTCGAGCGCATCCGCCACAACCTGACCGAGATCGCCCTGACCCAGAGCTACCAGGACCTGACCGGGCAGATCATCCGTCGTGTGGTCGGCATTGTCCGCCGCGTGCACGAAGGCTTCGGCGCGCTCGGCCTGCCGCCGGAACAGCATCGCACCGACCCGGAACTGGCCGGGCCGGCACTGAAGGGACTGGACCGCCACGCGGTCTCGCAGAACGACGCCGACGACCTGTTGTCGGATCTGGGGCTGTAAGCATGAGCGCGGTATCCGACGACATCACTGCCGATTTCATCATCGAGGCACAGGAAATCCTGGATCGCCTCGGCGAACAGCTGGTGTCGCTGGAGCAGGCACCGCAGGACAGCGATCAGCTCAACGCGGTGTTCCGCGGCTATCACACGCTCAAGGGCGGCGCCGGCTTCCTCGGCGTCACCGCCATGGTCGAGCTGTGCCACGCCGCTGAAGAAGCGCTGGGCGCCGCGCGCGCCGGGCAGGCCGTGCTGCAGGCCCACCACTTCGACGCGGCCCAGCAATCACTGGACTACCTGCAGGCGATGCTGGACGCGGTGTCGTCCGGCACCGAGCCGGGCTATGCGCCGCCGGATCTGATTGCCCAGTTCGACGTGCACGGTGGTGCCGTGGCTGCTCCCGCCGCCGCAGCAGCGCCCGCCGCGGGCGGCAGCGACCTGATCACCGACGACGAGTTCGAGGCCCTGCTCGACCAGCTTCACGGCGGCAATGCACCGACCGCCGTCTCGCCGGCAAAAAAAGCCGACGACGGACTGATCAGCGAAGACGAGTTCGAAGCCCTGCTGGACCAGCTGCACGGTGGCGCCGCGCCAGGTGCCAAGCCTGCTGCCGCCGTGGCACCGACGCCGGTGGCAGCCCCGCGCCCGGCGGCCGCACCGGCACCGGCCGCCAAGCCGGCCGCCAAGCCGCTGGCCGAGGCCGAGCACACCGTGCGCGTGGACACCAAGCGCCTGGATGCGATCGTCAACCTGATCGGCGAACTGGTGCTGTCACGCAATCGGCTCAAGACCCTGCGCGCACGCCTGCGCGATGAGGAGCTGGACCGCGCCGTGTCCACCCTGGACATCGCCACCGCACGCCTGCAGTCGGCAGTGATGCGTACCCGCATGCAGCCGGTGGGCAAGGTGTTCTCGCGCTTCCCCAAGGTTGCCCGCGACGTCGCCCGCTCGCTGAAGAAGGAAGTGGATCTGGAGCTGATCGGCGCCGAGACCGAGCTCGACCGAAATCTGGTGGAAGCTCTGGCCGACCCGCTGGTGCATCTGGTCCGCAATGCCATCGACCATGGCGTGGAAATGCCCGACCTGCGCGAAGCACAAGGGAAGCCGCGGATGGGCCATGTACGCCTGTCGGCGCAGCAGGAAGGCGACTACGTCAGCATCGAGGTGCAGGACGATGGCGCCGGCATCGACCCTGAGAAGCTGCGCGCGAAGGCGCGTGAGAAAGGCCTGATCGATCCGGAAGCCGCTGCCCGCCTGAGCAGCGAGGAGTGCCTGCACCTGGTGTTCCTGCCCGGCTTCTCGACCAAGCAGCAGGTCACCGACATCTCCGGCCGTGGCGTCGGCATGGACGTGGTGCAGTCGCGCATCCGCGAACTGAGTGGCCAGATCCAGATCCAGTCGGAACTGGGTCGTGGCAGCCGGTTCATGATCCGCGTGCCGCTGACCCTGGCCATTCTGCCAACCCTGCTGGTGCAGGCCGGTGAGGATGTGTATGCACTGCCGCTGGCGCGCGTGATGGAGGTGCTGCACGCGCCGCGTACCTCGCTGGGCTGGTTCGATGGCCGCGCCGTGCTCGACCGCCGTTCGCACACGCTGCCGCTGGTCGATCTGCGCCAGTGGCTGGATGTGACGCCCACCGCGTCGACCCTGCTGACGATCGTGGTGCTGCAGGCTGGCGAAGCGCGCTTCGGCCTGGTCGTGGACCAGGTGCGCGGGCGCGAGGAGGTGGTCATCAAGCCGCTGCCGAAAGCCCTGCGCGGCCTGCGCGGTTACGCCGGTGCAACCTTGATCGGCGATGGTCGCATGGCCTTGATCCTGGACGTGGACGGCCTGCGTACTCCGCACGACTGAGCCACTTGCTGAACCCGTAAAACTGTGAAGTCGCACCAGTAGCCCGTACCGGTGTCTCAAGTCCCATTCATACAAGCCGATACCGGATCCATGGATAGACTCAGCCTCATTGGACTCTTTCTCGCCCTGGCCTCGCTGGTCGGTGGCAGCATCCTCAAGGGCGCCGGCCTGGCGTCGTTGTGGTCGCCTGCGGCATTCGTGATCGTCATCGTCGGCACCATCGCCGCGATCCTGCTGCATACCTCGCCGGCGGTGTTCAAGCATGCGTTCAAGATCGTGCGCTGGGTCGTGCGCCCGCCGCACAGCGATCGCCGCGAACTGATCCAGCAGATCGTCGAGTGGAGCAACATCGCTCGCCGCCAGGGCCTGCTGGGCCTGGAGTCGCAGGTGGAAGCGCAGCAGGATCCGTTCCTGCGCAAAGGCCTGCAGCTGCTGGTGGACGGCGTTGAGCCCGAATCGATGCGGCACATGCTGGAAATCGAACTGGGCAGCCAGGAGCACCAGGACCAGGCCGGCGCCAAGGTCTTCGAGGCGATGGGCATCTATGCACCGACGCTGGGCATCATCGGCGCCGTGCTGGGCCTGATCGCAGTGATGAAGAACCTGGCCGACCCGAGCAAGCTCGGCCACGGCATCGCCGCAGCGTTCACTGCCACCATCTACGGCATCGCTTCGGCCAACCTGCTGTTCCTGCCGATCTCGGCCAAGCTCAAGAGTGTGATCTCGCACAACACGCGCGACCGCGAGATGGTCATTGAAGGCCTGATCTCGATCGCCCAGGGCGAGAACCCGCGCAACATCGAAACCAACCTCTCCGGCTTCCTGCACTGACATGGCCCGCCGCAAGCACCACGAAGAGCACGCCAACCACGAAGCATGGGCGATCCCCTATGCCGACCTGATGACGCTGCTGCTGGCCTTCTTCGTGGTCATGTATGCGATTTCTTCGGTCAACGAAGGCAAGTACCGGATCATGGCCGACGCCCTCACCGATGCCTTCGGCGGTGCGCCGCGCACGATCAATCCGGTGCAGGTGGGCAACAAGCAGGTGCAGGGCGGCGGATGGGACAGCCCGTCGGTGATCAAGTCCGGCACCAAGATCGGCCCGTCCGCGCCGGCACCGTCGCACGACCCGACCCTGCTGCCGTCGATGGCCTCGCAGATGCGCATGCCTGTCTCGGTGCACAACCAGGAACAGATCGCGCGCGCCGAGCGCCAGCTCAACAGCATCGCCGACCGCCTCACCGCCGCACTTGCACCGCTGATCGACCGCGGCATGATCAGCGTGCGTCGCACCGAGCTGTGGATCGAAGTCGAGATCAACAGCGACATCCTGTTCCCGACCGGCTCGGCCGCGCTGGACGTGCACGCGCGGCAGACCCTGGCCAGCCTGGCTGACGTACTGCGCGATGTACCCAACAGCGTGCGCGTGGAAGGCCACACCGACAACGTGCCGATCGCCACTGCCACCTTTCCGTCCAACTGGGAACTGTCGGCCGGGCGCGCCGCCAGCGTGGTGCACCTGTTCGCCGACCAGGGCGTGCAGCCGTCGCGGCTGGCGATGGTCGGCTACGGCCAGTTCCGCCCGCGCGAAGAGAACGACAGCGCGCAGGGACGCAACCGCAACCGCCGGGTGATGGTCATCATCCTGGCCGACACCTCGCATTCGGTGGACCCGCTCGGCCAGCGCCTGAACGCAGCCACCGGCGCCACCGACAGCACCGCTACCGAACAGGCCGCCGCAACTCCGGCCAGCGCCCCCACCTCCCCCATCGCACCGGTGAAGTTGCCGCCGGTGCCGGCTGGCAGCCGCGTCGGCGCCGCCGTTCCCCCGGCAATGAAGGAGTAATCCGATGCGCATCTGGGCAGTCGCCAACCAGAAGGGCGGAGTCGGCAAGACCACCACCACCCTCGCCCTCGGCCGCGGCCTGGCCGCGCTTGGCCATCGCGTGCTGCTGATCGATCTCGATCCGCATGCCTCGCTCAGCCGCGCCTTCGGCGTGCCGGTGGATCCGCCGCCGGCCGGCGTGCTGGAACTGTTCGGCGCCCCGCCGGCCGATCTTTCCAGCCTGTGCCATGCCAGCAGCATCCACGGCCTGGACTATGTCTGCGCACAGTCCGCGCTGGCCACGCTGGAGCGCCGCAGCGCCAACCAGCCCGGCCTCGGCCTGGCCCTGCAGAACGCGCTGGCGCGCCACCAGGGACAGCACGACTACATCCTGCTGGACTGCGCACCCACCCTCGGCCTGCTGATGATCAATGCACTGGCCGCAGCCGACCGCCTGATCATCCCGACCCAGGCCGAACCGCTGGCCCTGCATGGCCTGGATGGCATGGTCCGCACCGGAGAGATGGTCGAGCGTTCACGCCGCCGCCCGCTGCCGATCTCGATCCTGCCGACCCTGTTCGACCGCCGTACCCGCGCCGGCAACGAGTCGCTGCGCACGATGCAGGATCGTCACGGCAGCCGCGTGTGGGAAGACGCGATTCCGATTGATACCCGCATCAGCAACGCCGCCGGCCTGACCCTGCCGAGCGTCGGCGAGGACTACCCGGGCCGCGGCCTGGCTGCCTACCGCCGCGCCCTGAACTGGATTCTCGGCGAGGACGCCCGTGCCCTGGAGCAGGCCGCATGAACAGCACCGGCGTACTGGACGACTATCTGGACGAACTGCTGGGCGAAGCGATCGCCCCGGCAGCCGTCGTACTGCCAACGCCGGACAGTGCCGCCCCGGCTTCGGCCGGCGCACCGCATCCGGAACGCGAGCCGACCTGGGATGACCTGCCGGCCGAGGTGATCTACGAAACCGGGAGCGTCGCCGCTGCACCTGCCGTGGACAACGCCGCGCTGGAAGACGCCTTCGAAGCGGCGGCAACGGCCGAGCGCGAGCCCACGTGGGACGATCTGCCCGCCGAAGTGATCTACGAAACGGAGGCTGTTGCTGCTGTCCCTGCAGAGGACGACGCCACACTGGAGGCTGCCTTCGAGGCCGCCGCACTGCCTGTCGCCGCCCCCGAGCGCGAACCGACCTGGGATGACCTGCCCGACGAAGTGATCCACGAGACGGCCCCTGCTCCGGCCGCCGCCAAGGCAGGCCCGGAACCGACCTGGGACGATCTGCCGGACGAAGTGATCTACGAGACCGATACGGCCGACAGCCATCGACTCGCCCACACCGATAGCCCGAGCCTGCAGGCAGCGTTCGAGGCCGCCGCCGGTGGCGAGGACGTTGCCACGCCGCCGCCCGCCCTGGTCGCAGCATCGGTTGCGTCATCGGCCCCGCGCCCTGCGCCAGCGCCGGCCGCGCGCGCCGCCACACCGCCGCCACGCGTCGCCATCGATGCCCCCGCAGGCAACCGCCCCGGCACCTGGCAGGAACTGCAGGCGCAGGCTCACCAGCCCGCCCGCAGCCCACACCCGCAGAACCGACGCGCCGGTGAACGCACCTCGCGCTGGCTGCGCCTGCGCTGCGGCACCCAGGCCTATGCACTGGAACTGCTGAAGGTGCAGGAGGTCGTGCTGCCCGTGCCGCTGCTGCCGTTGCGCGGTACCGCCGCAGCCATGCTGGGCATCATGAACCTGCGCGGCCAGGTCGTGCCGGTGATGGATCTGGGCCTTCACCTGGGCGCAGCCGCCGCCGAAGACGACGCACAGACCCGCATCGTGGTGCTGGAGGAAGACGGCGAGACCATCGGCCTGCGCGTATCAGCGGTGGAAGACGTCGCCAACCTCACCGATTCGCAGATTGAGCCGCCGGATACCGCGCGCATCTGCCAGATCTCCAACGACCTGTTCCGTGGCGTCGCACGGGTCAGCCAGCGCCCGATGATCCTGCTTGATGCCACCCGGCTGTTGAGCTGAGCGGGAAAAAGGGGACGGAGGGGATTAAGTCGCAAGTGGCTCGGCGCTTTGCGCCGACGCGGTGCCTGTCGGGGACGCCGTTGCCGAGGGCGGCTGCAGTAGAGCCAGGTCGATTGCGACTTAATCCCCTCCGTCCCCTTTTCAACAGCGACCGCATCAACGCACCGCGTCGATTCCCCTAAAGAACCCCACCGGGGTGCCGTTATGGATCACGGAACCGTTTGTCCGGAGCAACGATGAGCACTGTCGAACTGGGTGGGGATCTCGGCATCGAGAGCACTGCCGAGCTCAAGAACCGCCTCGCCCCATTGGTGGCGCAGGCAGGCGAGCTGACCCTGGATGCAAGCCAGGTCGCCCGCATCCACACGGCCGCCGTGCAGGTGCTGTGTGCGTTCGTGCAGGCCCGCCGCGAGGCAGGCCTGGGCACCGGCTTCCACGGTTGCACCGCAACCTTCCGTGACGCCGCGCGCCTGCTGGGCGTCACCCAGGCCCTGGGCCTGGACGTAACCCATGACAACCTGAAATCTGTGGAGAACGCTGCATGAGCGCACGTATCTTGGTGGTGGACGATTCGGCGTCGATGCGCCAGATGGTGTCCTTCGCCCTCACCTCGGCCGGTTTTGCCGTCGAAGAAGCTGAAGACGGCGCGGTCGCGCTCGGTCGTGCCAAGGGCCAGCGCTTCAATGCGGTGGTCACCGACGTCAACATGCCGAACATGGACGGCATCGCGCTGATCCGTGAACTGCGCCAGCTGCCGGACTACAAGTTCACCCCGCTGCTGATGCTGACCACCGAATCGGCCGCCGACAAGAAGTCCGAAGGCAAGGCCGCCGGCGCCACCGGTTGGCTGGTCAAGCCGTTCAATCCGGAACAGCTGGTCGCCACCGTGCAGAAAGTGCTGGGCTGATCGCCCGCGCCGCTTCCCCCTCTTCGCTTCCGGACCACCACCGCCATGAGCATGGACCTGCAACGCTTCCACGCCACCTTCTTCGAGGAGAGCCGCGAAGGCCTCGACGCGATGGAGGCTGGCCTGCTGGCCCTGGAATCGGGGCAGCAGGACGCGGAGATCATCAATTCGGTGTTCCGCGCCGCCCACTCGATCAAGGGCGGCGCCGGCACCTTCGGCTTCGATGCCATCGCCGGCCTGACCCACGTGCTGGAGACGCTGCTCGATGAGCTGCGCGCCGGCAAGCGGGCCCTGGAAGGCCACGCCGTCGACGCCATGCTGTCCTCGGTGGACGTACTGCGCGCCCTGCTGCGCGAAGCCGAACACGGCCAGGCCGCCGATCCCGCTGCGGTCGCTGCGGTGAAGGCGCGCCTGGAAGCGGTGCTTTCCGGCCAGGCAGCACCCAGCGCCCCGGCTGCTGCCGCGGCCAAGGTTGACGATACGCCGGAAGCCTGGCAGATCGGCTTTACCCCGGCGCCGTCGCTGTTCATGAGCGGCAACGATCCGCTGCGCATCATCCGCGAGCTGGAACACCTCGGCTCGCTGCAGGTGGCCGCGCGCATGGAACGCCTGCCCGGCTTCGCCCAGCTCGACCCGCTGGAGGCCCACCTGGCGTGGGACCTGGGCCTGGTCGGCAAGGTGCCGCGCAGCAAGATCGAAGACACCTTCGCCTGGGTGCTGGACGACTGCGAGCTGGACATCCGTCCGGCCGCACCGCCGAGCCTGGCTACCCAGGCCCCGGCCGCAGCCGCTCCCGCTCCGGTGGCAGCGGCGCCGTCGGCACCTGCCGCGCCTGCCGCCAGCGGTGGCGCCAACCAGGAAGCGGAAACCTCGATCCGCGTCAGCGTCGACAAGGTCGATGCGCTGATCAACCTGGTCGGCGAACTGGTCATCACCCAGGCCATGCTCAAGCAGGTCTCGCACGCACTGGACCCGGTCCACGCCGAGAGCCTGTTCGCCGGCCTGGACCAGCTTGAGCGGAATACCCGCGACCTGCAGGAAGCAGTGATCGGCGTGCGCATGCTGCCGGTCGATGCAGTGTTCCGCCGCTTCCCGCGCCTGGTCCGCGATCTGTCCAGCCGGCTCGGCAAGCAGGTCCGCCTGCGCACCGTCGGCGAAGGCACCGAACTGGACAAGGGCCTGATCGAAAAGATCGCCGATCCGCTGGTTCACCTGGTGCGCAACTCGATCGACCACGGCCTGGAAATGCCCGATGTGCGTCGCGGTGCAGGCAAGGACGAGACCGGCACGATCACCCTGGCCGCCTCGCACCAGGGCGGTCACATCGTCATCGAAGTCAGCGACGACGGCCGCGGCCTCGACCGCGCCAAGATCCTGGCCAAGGCCACCGAACGCGGCCTGGCGGTGCCGGACAACCCGACCGATTCGCAGGTCTGGGACCTGATCTTCCAGCCCGGCTTCTCCACTGCTGATGCAGTCACGGACCTGTCCGGTCGTGGCGTTGGTATGGATGTGGTCCGCCGCAACATCCAGGCATTGGGTGGCGAGGTACAGATCGAAAGCAGCCTCGGCGCTGGCACGCGCACGCTGATACGCCTGCCGCTGACCCTGGCCATCCTCGACGGCATGACCGTGGCGGTGGCCGGCGAAACCCTGATCCTGCCGCTGGCCTATGTGCTTGAGGCGTTGCAGCCGCAGGCCGAGGACATCCGCAGCATGGCCGGCGAAGGCCGCGTACTGCGCGTGCGCGGCGAGTACCTGCCGATCCTGTCGCTGAGTGAGTATTACGGCTACGGCCACCGGGCACCGGGCAGCGAGTCGCTGGTGGTGGTGGTCGAAGGCGATGGCCAGAAGATCGCGCTGGAAGTGGACGAGCTGGTCGGCCAGCAGCAGGTGGTGGTGAAGAACATCGAGAACAACTACCGCCGCATCGGCGGAGTATCCGGTGCCACCATCCTGGGCGACGGCCGCGTCGCGCTGATTGTCGACATCGGCGGGCTTGTGCGTTCACTGCGGATGCCGCAGGCCGCCTGATCCACGCTGCATGTGTGTACCGGACCGCCGCCCTTCGGGGCGGCGGTTTTTGTTTGCATGCGCCCTGCCAAGGGGGCAGATCCCATTCCTGCGGAAAGGAATCTGACCCCGACCCACAACACCGTGCATTCCGTGAACTCCGTCGACGCGATGGTTTCGCGCGCAACCACGTCACTCAAGCGCAAGCCCCGCCAGGCCTGCACTTTCGCGCCGTCATCCCTACGCAGCCGAATGTGATCTGCGTCCATAAAGTCCACCCAAACTGCGCCGCTATTTCGCTTTGACGGCCGTCACCGAACCCCACCGGGCACCCCCGTTCGCTCTGCAACCACCCCCAAACCGGCGCACAGACGCCGGCACTCTGCCCACCTGGAGCACCCTGCATGAAGTGGTTCCAAGATCTGCCCATCGCCCGCAAGCTGGCCGTGGGGTTCACCCTCACCACCTTGATGACCCTGATCCTCGGCGCCTTCGCACTGCTGCGCCTGAGCGAAGCCAACGCGCAGTTGCGCGAGATGGCTGGCAACGACATCCCCTCGGTCCAGCACCTGGGCGAGGCGCGCTCGCAGCTCGGTGAGTTCCGCACCTACGAACTGGCCCAGCTGAGCATGCTGGACCAGCCGGAGAAGGTCGCCGACTACAACAAGCGCATGGACGACACCGCCAAAGCCGTGCATGACGAACTGGCGGCGTACTCGGCGCTGCCGGCGCTGGACAAGGAGCGCGAACTGTATCGCGCGGCCAGCACGCAGCTGGATCGCTACTTCGCCGCCAACAAGGCGATGCGCGAAGCCGTGGCCGCCGGCGATGGCGCCCAGGCCCAGCAGATCTCCGATGAGCAGTCACGCCCGGCGCGTCGTGACCTGTTCGCTGCAATGAAGGCACTGGGCACCCACATCGCCGGGCAGATGGACGGCAAGATTGCCGACGCCAACGCCACCCATCGCACCAGCATGATCGCGATCGTCAGCTGCATCGTGCTGCTTTCGTTGGTGGCCGCCGCACTGGCCACGGTCATCTCGCGCGCCGTCACTGGCCCGTTGGGCAAGGCCGTGCATGCCATCCAGGCGGTTGCCCGCAGCGACCTCAGCGTCAGCACCCAGGCCACCAGCAAGGACGAAGCCGGCAAGATGCTGGCCGCCACCGCCGAGATGACCGCAATGCTGCGGCGCTTCAGCGAGCAGACCCAGTTGATGGCACAGATGCACGCTGGGCCGGACATCAGCCACCGCATCCCGGAGGATTTCCCGGGTGTGTATGGCCAGCTGGCCAACGGCATCAACACGGTGATCTTCGAACACCTCGATGCAATCGTCGATGCCATTGAAGTACTCAACCAGTACGCCACCGGCAACCTCGCCCCGGACGCCCGCCGCCTGCCGGGCAGCCGCGCGATCCTGCACGAGTCGATGGATGCGGCCAAGGCCAGCCTGCTGGCCATCAACACGCAGATCCAGCAGCTGGCCTCTGCCGCTGCCGCCGGCGACTTCAGCCAGCGTGGTGATGCGCAGCGTTTCGATCACGACTTCCGCGTGATGATCGAGCAGCTGAACAGCATGATGCAGGTGGCCGACGGCAACCTCGGCCAGCTCTCGCAGCTGCTGCAGTCGATCGCCGCCGGCGATCTGACCGCACGCATGGACGGCCAGTTCAACGGCGTGTTCGCACGCATGCGTGACGATGCCAACACCACCGTTGCGCAGCTGACCCAGATCGTCGGCCAGATCCAGGCCAGCGCCGGCAGCATCACCCTGGCCGCTGGCGAGATCGCCTCGGGCAACAGCGACCTGTCGCGCCGTACCGAGCAGCAGGCCGCCAACCTGGAAGAAACCGCTGCATCGATGGAGGAACTGACCTCCACCGTGCGCCAGAACGCCGAGCACGCCCGCCAGGCCAACCAGCTCGCCATCGGCGCGCATGGCGTCGCCTCGCAGGGCGGTGAAGTGGTCGGCCAGGTGGTCACCACCATGTCGGCCATCGAAGCCTCGTCGAAGAAGATCGCCGAGATCATCAGTGTCATCGACGGCATCGCTTTCCAGACCAACATCCTGGCGCTGAACGCTGCGGTGGAAGCCGCACGTGCCGGCGAACAGGGCCGCGGCTTCGCCGTGGTCGCCAGCGAAGTGCGTACCCTCGCCCAGCGCTCGGCCGCCGCGGCCAAGGAGATCAAGGGCCTGATCGATGATTCGGTCGGCAAGGTCGCCGAAGGCTCCAGCCTGGTCCACCAGGCCGGCAGCACCATGGGCGAGATCGTCGCTTCAGTGCAGCGCGTGACCGACATCATGGCCGAGATCTCCGCCGCCTCGCAGGAACAGTCCGCCGGCATCGAGCAGGTCAACCAGACCGTGGTGCAGATGGACGAAACCACCCAGCAGAACGCCGCACTGGTGGAAGAAGCCACCGCCGCCGCGCGTGCAATGGAAGACCAGGCCGTGCAGCTGGGTGAGGCCGTGGCACGCTTCCGGCTGGCGTCACAGGGGGCCACCGTCGCGCCGGCACGCCTGACCACCGCGCCAGTGCCGCGCCAGGTGGCGGCCGCCGGGTCGGCTGCCAGGCCCGCTCCCGCTCGCCCGCTGCGCGCATCGGCAGCACAGCCAGCACTGGCCGCAGACGGCGACTGGCAGGAGTTCTGACCCACGCGGAACGCATCCGCATATCGCGTGATTCCAACTGCGCGGCGGGCCAGGGGCCAGGATCCCTTTCCTCCGGGAAAGGGATCCGACCCCGGACGCATGGAAAGTGATGCAATTCTCACTTCATAATCCGGCACAGTGGCCGATATCCCCATCGAGCCTCGCGCCAACGCGTGGTGGCGCCCGCCCTTGACCGTAGATTCCATGTCCGACGGCAACGACACTGCAGTGCATGATGTCCACGCGGCTGATGCCGCTGACGAACGTTTCCTGGTCCGTAATCCGCGCCAGCTGCGGCAGCTTCTGCGATCGCTGATCGACCAGCGATCGCTTATCAATGCGCATATCGACGGCCGCGACCGTTCGTTCCCGACCGCGCTGCTTGAGCTCGACGAGGACGAAGACACGCTGCTGCTCGATGGCAGCCTGCAGGAAGCGTCCAACCGCGCCGCCGAACAGGCCGACCATCTGCTGTGCTTCGCCCAGCTCGAACGCGTGCTGGTGCGGTTCCGCCTGCAGGCACTGCAGCGTGTGGACAACGACGGTCACGTCGCCTTCCGCGCCGCCCTGCCGGAGGAACTGGTCCATCTGCAACGGCGTGAGATGTACCGGCTGGAGACCCCGGTCACCGATTCGCCCCAGCTGCTGATCCCTGCCGGCGAGAGCCGCGCCGAAGCGCTGTCGATGCGGGTGGTGGACATCAGCGGCGGCGGCCTGGCGGTGGCCGTGCCTACCGATTGCGCGGTGTTCAGCCTGCAGAAGCGCTACCCGGCCGTGCTGTCGCTGCCCGATGGCCCGGACCTGGAGATCGAGCTGGTCGTCTGCAACCTGCTGCCGCAGCGCCAACCCAACGGCATCGAGATCAAACGCGTGGGCATGCGCTTCGACGTCCTGCCGCGTGGCGCCGACAGTGCCATCCAGCGCTACATCTTCCGCATCGACCGCCAGCGCAAGGCGCGCCGCAACGGCGAGCTGTAAAGC
>NZ_JAOCLC010000048.1:0-41694 GCF_029845105.1 Stenotrophomonas sp. GD03654
GCGACCCCATTGGCTTGCCTGACGCCAGATTAGGGTAGGTCAAGCTGACATTTTTTCTTGCTGCACCGCCGCAACCGCGATAAAATCGCATCTCCCCAAAGAACCAGCAAGCAACTATCGGAGTTCAGACCCGTGTAAGCCTCTTTCTCGCTGCGAGCCAGCTTCAATCACTCACCACGCTCGCACGAGGCTGCACGTCCGATTCACTGCGTCTTGCTGGCCCCGGATCATTCGGGGTTCGTTCTCTATTCCGCTGGCCGGGAAGACGCATTTGCGTTCGCCCGACTGCCACCACTGGCTGGCACCCACAACGGAATAGAAAAATGATGAAATCCTTACGCCAGGACTGGCTATCCAATGTCCGAAACGACCTACTAGCGGGCATCGTCGTCGCACTGGCACTGATCCCCGAAGCCATCGCGTTTTCGATAATCGCGGGCGTCGATCCGAAGGTCGGGCTTTACGCCTCGTTCTGTATCGCCACTGTCATTGCCTTTACGGGCGGTCGCCCCGGCATGGTGTCTGCTGCCACAGGCGCAATGGCGCTGCTCATGGTCACACTGGTCAAAGATCATGGCCTGCAATACCTGCTGGCCGCCACCGTTTTGACTGGGGTGCTGCAAATCCTCGCAGGCTGGCTCAAGCTCGGCGCGCTGATGCGCTTCGTCTCGCGCTCCGTCATCACCGGCTTCGTCAATGCGCTGGCCATCCTGATCTTCATGGCCCAGTTGCCGGAACTCACCAACGTGACATGGCACGTCTACGCCATGACGGCGGCCGGGCTGGGCATCATCTACGGCTTCCCCTACATCACCAAAGCCGTGCCATCGCCGCTGGTCGCCATTGTCGTGCTGACTGCCGTGGCGATCTTCCTTGGTCTCGACATCCGCACCGTAGGCGACATGGGCCAACTGCCCGACAGCCTGCCGCTATTCTTGCTGCCTGATGTGCCACTGAATCTGGAAACGCTGACGATCATCTTCCCGGTGTCGGCCACGCTGGCCGTGGTGGGCCTGCTGGAATCCATGATGACGGCCTCCATCGTTGATGACCTGACCGACTCCAACAGCAACAAGAACCGAGAATGCGTGGGCCAAGGTGTTGCCAACATCGCCTCTGGTTTCCTCGGTGGCATGGCGGGCTGCGCCATGATCGGTCAGTCGGTCATCAACGTGAAATCCGGAGGCCGTGGCCGCCTTTCAACACTGGCTGCTGGCGTGTTCCTGCTGCTGATGGTCGTCTTCATCGGTGACTGGGTGGCCCGTATTCCAATGGCCGCGCTGGTCGCGGTGATGATCATGGTGTCCATCGGCACCTTCAACTGGGGCTCGATTCGCAACCTGCGCGAACACCCCAAAAGCTCCAGCGTGGTAATGCTGGCCACCGTCGTGGTGACGGTCGGCACGCATGACCTGGCCAAAGGCGTGCTGATCGGCGTCCTGCTCTCCGGCTTCTTCTTTGCCCACAAGGTGGGGCAGATTCTGCGCGTGACCTCACGCACCGAGAACGAAGGTCGTGTGCGCACCTACACCATCACCGGCCAAGTGTTCTTTGCTTCGGCGGATCGCTTCATCAACGCCTTCGATTACAGGGAAGTCATCGAGAAGGTACGTATCGACGTGAGCCGCGCTCACTTCTGGGACATCACCGCTGTCAGCGCCTTGGACAAAGTGGTTATCAAGTTCCGCCGCGAGGCCACCGAGGTGGAAGTTATCGGTTTGAACGAGGCCAGCTCCACGATGGTGGACAAATTCGCCGTGCATGACAAAGACGGTGCCGAAGACATGTTGATGGGCCACTGAAAGGAGACAGAATCATGAAGAACGAAAACAAAGTACTGGCCTGCGTGGATCAATCCCACTTCGCCGAATACGTGGCCGACTACGCCGCATGGGCTGCCCGCCGCATGGATGCGCCGCTGGAGTTCCTGCACGTCATCGACCGTCATCCCGAACAGGCATCGGGCGAAGACCATAGCGGCGCTATCGGCATCGACGCCCAAGAGAATTTATTGTCCAAGCTCTCCGCTGAAGACGAGATCCGCACCAAGAACGCACGGGAGCAAGGTCGCCTCTTCCTGAACCACCTGCGGGAGCGGGCCATTGCTGCCGAGGCCGAACAGGTCGATGTGCGGCAACGCCACGGCGAACTGGAAGAGACCTTGGCAGAGCAGGAAGAAGGCGTGCGCCTCTTGGTCTTGGGTCGCCATGGCGAAGCTGCCGAAACGACGCAGCGTGACCTGGGCCGCAATGTTGAGCGTGTAGTGCGCGCCCTGCACAAGCCCATCCTGACCGTGACCGAAGGCTTCAAAGAGCCGCAGCGCGTGATGATCGCCTTCGATGGCGGCAACGTGACCCGCAGAGGCGTGGAAATGGTGGCTGGCAGTCCCTTGTTCCGGGGTCTGCCGATCACCCTGCTGATGTCTGGCAAGGAAAGCCAAGATGCCCCCAAGCAGCTTGACTGGGCCAAGACCACTTTGGAAACGGCTGGCTTCGATGTGACTGCATCGCTGATTCCCGGTGACGCAGAAAGCATCATTGCCAAGACGGTGAAAGAACAGTCCATCGACATGCTCATCATGGGCGCATTCGGCCACTCTCCGCTGCGCAGCCTGTTGTTCGGCAGCAAGACCACCGATCTGCTGCGTTCCTCGCGCATCCCAACCCTGTTGCTTCGCTGATACGAACGAGGTTGAACATGGGCAAGAAAGAAACTGAGGAAGCGATTGCAGACAGCCGCGCCGGCCGCGTTGCCGGGCGGTTCGGCTCGGTCGATGAGCTGCTGGCTGATCTGAAAGCCGACGACACGCCGGAGAACCTGGAAAACTGGTTGCACGAGAAAGCCGGCCCGACCCATGACGCATTGAAGGCCGACCCGGCCCGCGCCGTCTCGGCTGACCTGGTGCGCCACACGCTCGATGAGCTGCCGGCCCAATGCGACTCTTCGGCCGAGCTAGCCGCACAGGAACGGGAATGGCTGGATGCGCCGGCTGTGGGCCGCGAGCTGCTGACGCCCTACGGCCCCGCCGAGGCGCTGACCACGGCCGAAGCCGTGGCCGCGTTCCTGGCCGACGCCGAAGCTACTGCCGACCCGGCCTACATCGAGCACGCCCGCGAAATTGCGGCACGTGCGCGGGCCATGCACGGCATCAAATAGCGAAGCTGGCCAGCATCGCCATTTCTGGCGGTGCTGCAGGTGGATCTCATCGCCGGAAATGACGATGCGAGATCCACGCCAAGGAAGAAGTACAGGGCGGCCGTCATCGCCCGATCTGGCGATGCTCGAGCACGCAGTCGCGCATCGTCGCTTCTGACGATGCAGGCCCGGAAACGACAAGGGCGGCCAGTGGCCGCCCTTGCTGTTCTTGGTGCGCGTCTATGCGGCGAGAGACTGCCGCACGGCATCCAGGGCCTCGCGGAAATCGTCCCGCGTCGCCTGGCCCGTCTCGGCCTGGTAGTACAGCACCATGAACATATTGGCGACGGCCTCAGCCATCGGTGAGAGCTGCCGCGCCGCGTCCTGGTCGAGCCAGTCAAGGGACGCGAGCTGCATAGCTGCGTGCTGCACTGCCTGCGTTGCATGGGTAGGATTCAAGGTTGCCATGATTCACCTCTGTGGTAGGTGGGTTGTGGAAGTGTCGGCCGGCCCCACGCCGGCCGGCGCGCTTTATCGCTGTCCGCTGCTGTAGATGCCGGCGGCCTCGGCCAGCGGCGTGTTCCTGTTGCTGCCGCTGTAGCTGTTGCTCGATGGCCTGGCGGCCGGCCTGGTGATCTCGAAGGCAGACGGGGCAGGACGATCAACGAAGGCCGTCACTTCCGCCG
Organism: Stenotrophomonas sp. GD03654; assembly: GCF_029845105.1. Classification (NCBI taxonomy): domain Bacteria; kingdom Pseudomonadati; phylum Pseudomonadota; class Gammaproteobacteria; order Lysobacterales; family Lysobacteraceae; genus Stenotrophomonas; species Stenotrophomonas sp. GD03654. The sequence goes on from NZ_JAOCLC010000048.1 coordinate 3,822, forward strand.
CTGCATCAAGCTCGGTTGATTGATCGCCAGGCTGTTCAAATTCCACCGCGGGCTGCTGCGCCTGGTCGAGCGTCAGGCAGTCGAAAAAGCCACTACGTTTCATAGTCACGCCTCCGATTTACCGTGATCGCGGTTGGCGAACGCGGTCACTTCATCATCAGGATCGGCAGCGGCCGAATCGGCCCCTGCAAGGTTGTTTCCGCCGAATGTCGGCACCGACTCGACAGCGGCGGCCTGGTCGCTCTCCGCGCTCGCCCTGATAGCCGCCGCGATCTTCCCGCCGGTGGTGTCTGCGATGCGTTCGACAGCGGCATCGCGGATGCTGGCGGCCTTGGCCTTGGCAACCTCGCCAACGCCTTGCACCAGGTTCGCGCCAGCGTCGGCCGTGACCCGGCCAGCCGTACCGAGCGCCGCAGCGGCCGATGCCAACAAGCCGGGGCCGGTGCTGCTTGGTGCGGCCTGCTGGCCGCCTTGCTGGGCTTTCGTGTTGCCGGCCTCGTTACCACCCTTCGAGCTGGAACCTCCATCCGATTTACCGGACTGCTGCCCATTGCGACCACCCGAGCCGCTGGCACCGCTGCCCGCGCTGCTGCCGAAACCGGCGGCCTGTGCAAGTGGTGTAGTGGTGCCCGCACCTGAGCTTGAACCGCCACCAAAGCCAGCAGCCTGCGCAAACGAGCCGGCATCACTGCCGGAGTCGGAGCCGCCGCCGAGCATGGGCATTCCGCCTGACTCGCCGCCGGCGCTCGACCCCGCTTTCTCGAACGCTGCCTTGACCGCCGACATGCCGCCAGCGGCCGAAGCTGCACCCCCCATCACGGCCGCACCGGCCACGCTTGCCGCACCGGCAGCCATGCTCGCCGCACCCATAGCTGCACCGATGGCAGCGCCTGCGCCGAAGTTGCCGATGCCACCCGCGCCACCAATACCCGAGCCGGTAATGATGCCGGCGACCAGAGGGGGAACACGATTGACCAGCATGAGCAGCGCCACGCAGAAAACCAGCATCACGCCCAGCTCCTCAAAGTTCAGCGTACCGGTGTTCATCCTGGCGTAGAAACTGGAAAGCAGGTCGTTCCCGATGCCGACCAGGAGCACCATCGTCATGATCTGCACGGCCACGCCCAGCACGGTCTTGTAGTAGTTGATCGCCATGTCGGACGTCCAACGCGAGCCGCCGAAGCCGAGGAAGAAGATGCCGGCGTACATCAACAGCCAGCCCGAGACGAGCAGCAGCAGCATATTCACGGCGACAACTGCCAGCAGGATCAGGATGCCGACGCTCAAGGCCACGCCGATGAAGCTATCCACGGGCGACCAGATCGACGAGTTTGTGAATGCCTGCTTCAAGATCATGAAGCCGATATCCACGATGCCCGAGGGTGTCACCGATGCCACCCCGGATGCCTGCTCACCGATCCGGGCCAGTGACTGGATGATCGAGTTGGCGAAGGCGGGGCCATTGCGCAGCAGCCAGAGGAAAAAGCCGAAGAACAGAATGAAGCGGATGAACTCGGCGAAGAACTCGCCAATGTCGGCCTTACGCAGCGCCATGAAGCCGAAGGTGAAAACCAGCGAGATCGTGCCCAACGTCCAGAACAGGAACATCGCGGCATTCATCACCACCGTCTGCCAGGACGTGGCCCGCGTGGCGAACTCCGTCACCACCTGGTCAAGCATCCCCTGGTTGGTGAGCTGGGCCGATGCAGCGGTGGAGTAAAGCGCGAGAATGACGCCGATCAGCGCCGCCTTGTGCAGTGCTTTCATGACTTCGCCCCCTTCTGGTCTTTCGGGTCGGCCAGTTCGAGCCAGTTCATGGGCTTCTCGGTCGGAGCGATGCCGCCGCTGGCCGGCGACCGGCGCGAGCACAGCCCGGCGAATTTTTCGCGCGTGGCCCTGTCCTCGATCTTCTTGATCGCCTCGATCTGGCAATTGATGTCATTGACCTCGGGCATGGGCGGGATGGCCGGCTTGTTGTCGCAGCCAGCCACCACCACCACGAGGCCGGCAAGCATCATCGTTTTCTTCATGGTGCAGGGCCTCCGTCAGCGGGTCAGTTCGAGCCAGTTCTTCGGGCTGGCCGTGCGCTCGATCCTGGACTCTCGGGAAGTCGCGCCGGCGGCCTGCTGTTGCGCCTCTAGGTCGGCCTGCGCCTGCATCCTGGCCGTCGCGGCGTTCTGCTGCGCGATCAGCAGGCCACGGATTTGCAGGAGCTGGTTTGCCTGGTTGGCGGCGAGCTGATTGGCGAAGCCGATGGCCTGCATTTGGCCGGTTGCACCCTGCGCTGCCGACTGGAGCCGTTCGAGCTGGCGAGCGTCAGCGGTAAGGTTGCGCTGCTGTTGCTCCAGGCCCTTGAAAAGCGCGTCGTTCGCCTTCTTCTGACTCTCGCTCGCCAGGCTGCGGTTTTTCTCCATCGCGGCGCGCTCGGCATCCGAGCACCCGGCGGCCGAGAAGCACGGCGAACCACGGTAATAGGCCACGTCCTGGAACTTGCCCAGGTACGCATCGACGCTGCCCAGCTGATTCCTGTAGTAGTCCAGTGTGTTGACGGCGTTCATCAGCCCGTTGATGGTGGACTGCGCCTGATCCCAGATATAAGCGGCCGGGGCCACCGTGTTTTGCAGCATGTTTTCATACTGCTGCAACTGGGTCTGGTACTGCTCAATCTGCTTGAGCGTCTGCGCCACCGACTCGATGGCCGTCATGACGTTTTGCACCAGGTTGCCGCCGTCGATGACGGGGATGCCTGCCTGCGCCGGGGTGATGATGATGCTGCCGGTCAGGACGGCAGCGAGCGCGGTTTTAGCCGCTAAAAAACGATGCTTCTTCATGTCGATAACCCTTTCTGAAAGTGGCATTCAGGGTCATCGAGTAGCTGCGCCACGTAGCTAATCGGTACTTGACCAGGGCGACACCGAAGCCCGGCCTTTTTGGTTTATGTCACGGTGTCATTGCGTATCGATGCGTCTATACCCCCTATCGTTCGATCATGACACTGCGCATCAGATTTTTTTTAGCCGCTAAAACGCTCAAGGCTTTGCCTTCGGCTGCACCACCGACCTCATAAGCCGGCTCATTTCGTCCTGGGTAGCTTCGATCCGAGCCAACAGGGCGAGGATCGTTGCATCGCCGAAACGGGCAGTGCGTGGATCGTCGGTCAGCCAGAGCTTGAGCAATCCGCCCAGGCGGCCAAGATCACCATTCACGCGCACCAGCTCGCGCACGTAGTGGTAGTCCATGACTCCCTTGACCTGGTAGCCCTGCCCTACGTCGCGCAGGTAGCGCGCCACGCTAATCCCCGCCCTCTTGGCGTTCTCCTCGATCAGCTCGCGCTCTTCGGGAAGGCAGTACACCTTGATGGGCGGACTGTTCTTCCGCGTGACCCTCTTCTCGTCGTCCATTCGTTCTCCAACCGGCGGTAGCCGGCAGCCTCGCAGAGCAGGATGCCCCGTTGAGCGCCCCCGGCGCGAATAAGGGGAAGTGAAGAAGGACAACCCGCTTGCGGGTGGGCCTACTTCACCTATCCTGCCCGCCTTACGGCGTTGTTTTTGCATCGAATGACTCATCGAATTTCGCGCTGTAACCGCACCATTGATTCGCAACAGCGCGCCAGCAGCGCGAAAACCAACGGAAATTGCCCATGTCCGTGCGGTTACAGCGATCCAACAACCAATAGCAGTGTTTCAGCCGCGCACTTGCAGCGATTGAGCACGTGGCTTTCCTCACTTCGCTCTGGTCTGGCTAAAGGAGCCAGGCGGCGCATTGGTGATGTGCTGGCGAACGTATTTCAGGAACGTCTCATATCGAAAAGGGATACGGCCGGTTTCGCGCATGTACTCCCAGATGATCTTGAGCGCGTAGCCGGCCTCCATCGCTTCCTTCACGTCCGCGCGTGCCGCCATGAAAGCGGCCAGGTAGTCCCTGCGCTTTATTTGCGAGGTCTGCTGTTGAAGAGCGAGCCGTGCGGCCAACTCATCGGGATAGCTGCTTTCTGTCGTCGCCATGTCCGTAAACCTCCGTTATCAACTGAACTACTCCGAAGGTTACGGAGTTCCGACCCGCACAAAAGCCGAATAATTGTCCAAAATGGTTGACGCATGATCGATGGCAAAGGCATGACCGACCGAAACAGCGATGGCAGGCCATTCAGCAATACCGGAGCAGTTAAACGCCAAGAGGGAGTAGGCTCAGGGGGCCTCCCATCGTGGCCCCTCAAGTGTCAACAGACAGCTCGGCCGCAATCGTCAGAAATGAGGATCGGCGTCGGAAACGGTGATGGTGGCCAGCCTCGCCAAAAATGACGATGCTGCAGCTCGGCCGGCGCACGAGAAATGGGCCAGCCTCATGTCGCGGCCGGGCAACGAATGGCACTGTTGTATGTTGTAGCGCGCTACAACATACAACATACAACGCCAGTCATTGACACTTGAGGGGCGCAGCGCTTTAGCCGCTAAAAAGAGTGGTCGGAGCTGACCACCTTCTGGCGTAAAACTTAAAGGCCGAAGGCTTGCCCCATCGGCAAGGGCTTGGCGTCGCCTACAGGGCGGCGGCAAGTGCCGCGCCTAGTGGATGATCTTGGAAGATCATGGATGGAATTTTCGAACCAGCCGCAAGCCCGCGCCGTTGCTGTGTTTTCCAGTTTTTGGCGGGGAACGTTGCTACGGGTGAAGGGGAACGTTGCTACGGAGATTGGGGAACGTTACTACGGGCTTTGGCCTACCAATTTCCCACTTCCCTTCCGCATACTCGCTCACCTTCCAACCCACGGCGGCAAGCTCGGCCAGAGCCTTGCGGGCCTTCTGGCGGCGCTTCTTCATGGCCTCGGCGTTCGCCTCGTCCGGCCAGACGTAACCAGAAAGGGTATCCAGTTCCACACGACCGGCCTTGCCCGGGTCGATCCAGCCGCATAGACGCTGGTGAATCAAGCGGGCCGGGTCGGTTTGTAACGCCCGTACCTCGGCCATGTCGATGCGGGTATACGGTCGCCTCCCAAGAATCGCCTCCGTAATCTGAGGATTTAGCGCGACGAATAGCCGTCCATCCCCCTCATCGAAGGCATGGCTCATCAGGTGAAAAGATCTGTGCTTGATCCCCTTGGTGACCATCACTGTCACGTTTGTCATGCGCAGCAAACACGCCTTGATCGCCCTGATGTTGTCGCCGCCATCGGTCAAGCCGATTTCGCCTAGCAGACTGGTCATGCTCTCGCGCACGACAAGCGCATCCTGCCCTGCCGCATCGAACTTTGGTTCAAGAAATAGACGGAGCTGCTTCGGCAAATCCGCTGATGGCTCTGGCGTCAGGATGATGCCCTTCGGCCCGCCAAGAGCCACAAGACCTTGCAGAAGCCGCATGTCATCAGCGCCAAGAGGCTCGAAGCCGACGAACCGCGCTTGCTCATTCTCGGCGTAGTGATACGTCACATCGAGCTTGAGCTTCTTCCGTTCACCCCGCTTGAGGCTGCGGAACAAGCCGGGAACCAAGCAGTGCATCGGATCGTGCCTGGCATGGGTAAGGTTAAAAGCCATCGCCTCGCCTCCGGCCGTCGCGTCCCTTCTCCTCATTCCTGCTGACCTCGTGCAACTCCACCGGCACCAGAACGCCGCCCGCATGTCGCATGTACCAGCGATCAAGCGGCGTGGCGTCGTAGTTCTGCTTGCTGACGCCGAAACGCACGAAGTAGCTGCGGCGCTCATTGCCAATGGGCTGCCGGTCATGGGCGCGGTCGCTGAAGCGCTTTGCTTCGTCCTCGGTCATGCGGGCGACGTAACCGCACCACCTGGCGTTGTCGATCAGCGCGGACGCGCCACGTGCGGCCTGCTGCTGGTCGGTCTGCCCTTCGCGGGCGCTTCCCTTGCTGACGTGGTGCAGGTAGAGCACGGATGCGCCCGTGGTGGCCGCAACGTGCTCCAGCACGGCCACGAGGTGGGCCATGTTGCCGTTACTGTTCTCATCGAGGGCATGAATGCGGCTCAGGGTGTCCAGCACGATCAGCCGCGCCCCGGCGCTGTACTCGATGACGCGGCGCAAGTGGGCATCGTCCATGACGTTCAGGCGTCTGCCCATGATCGGCTCAAGCGCGAGGTTCTCTGCGATGGCCTGGCGGACGGCGTGCCCGAGGTGCTGACCGATGGCGTGAATACGCCGCACCAGCGCCGGCGGAGGGTCTTCCCCGGCCAGATAGACCACACGCCCGGTGTGCGCGGGAGCAAGGCCAACGAGGTCGCCACCCGCGACGCTACATGCGATGCTCATGGCTGCTTCCAGCGCCCAGAAGCTCTTACCCGTGGCTCCTGGAGCGACGAGCGCGCCGACAGTGCCCGCAAGGAAGCCGGGCCATATGAAGTCCAGCACCGGCGGTTCGTGCTCGAACGCCGCCAATACATCAATCGCCATTCCTCAGTTCCCCGTTCCGTACAGGGACTCGTCACTCAACACCTCGGCGATCTGCGAGGTTCGGAAGTAGACCCGCCGGCCGATCTTCAAGCGGGCCTTGTTGATCCGCTGCGTCCAAGCGTTCGTCGCGCGCAGGCTGATCCGCAGTCCATCCGGTGATCGATCCAGGACAGTGGCGAGCTGTGCGATGCTCAGCAGCGGGCCGAAGCGTTGCAGCAGCGTGTCTTCTATCGTCATTGCGTAAACCTCCGTTATCAACTGAATTGCAACGAAGGTTAGGCTTTATTGGAGTTGCCAACGCCCGGTTAGTTGTCCAAAATGGTTGACATGAAAAAAGCGCCAACCACCATCATTTCCGAGGGCTGCGATCCCACCGTCGCGGAAGCCATCAAGCAGTTCCATGATCGGTGGCAGCCTTACTCCGCATCATCGCGGCAGCACCCGATCGTTCGGTTGATAGAAGAGCTGATCGACCCCGCTGTGGCCACGTTTTCGGCGAAGCTCCCTCTACGCTACTTGGGCCACATCCCCGGAGCTGGGACAGGGGTGGGCCTGAGCGGGATCATTCGATTGATCGGATTTGATGCGATGGTGCCACTGCAACGGGAGTTGCTGCGGAGGTTCATCCGCCAAGAGGACCGCACCAGCGCAAGGGACAAACGATTTACAGCAACGCTCGAATCGCTGTTTGAACTGATATGGGCCTGCGCCTGTAAGCAACCGATGGAGTCGCCATTGCGCGGCTCGGATCGCAAAGCACGCGGCTTAAATGGAAAACGCCGACAAGGGTTCTGTCGGTTCTGCGGAGCGCTTACCGCGCTTACTTCGTTTGCAGGCGATGGGGCTCAGTTGCGCGGGGCCGATGACACACTTCGATTGAGCGACCAGTACTGCGTGGCTCATCAGCCCAAGTTGCCGAATGGTGCAGGGAACCCTGCCTATCGGCAAGCAAAACGATCCATCGCGCAGTTCGATCTCGAATTGGCCAGACTTAGCCAGCAATGCGCGAAGCGATCCAAACCCCATGCGGCGGCGTCTGGCGACAAACTGGTTGATAACTACTTCTTTCACTACATGCTAGGTCAGACCTTGCAGCCTGCTGACATGGCTGAGCTACGCAACCTGGCACGGTTGATGGTGGACTCGAAGCTGTCGGACGCCAAGAAAAGAATTTTGATGCTCCATTTTTCCGGGCTCAATCAGTCAGAGATTGCAGAGCACCTTTCAAGTAGAGATCAACGGCCGCTGACGCGCCAAGCAATCTCTAAGGCTCTTAAGGCGCTGGCGTCGATCCCTTCAACGCTTCACCTAAAGAGGCGATAGAAGCGCCCATTGCTTGACCTCCGGCGCTGTCAACCAAAGTGAACAATCATTCGGTCGATCTGACCAGCGTTACCGAGCATCATCAGGCACATGTTCGCAAGTGACTGAAAGAGGCCAGGGGATGCAGGCAACGACAAGTAAGACGCTCATCAATCGCAAGAAACTGCTGGCGATGATCCCGCTGTCTGAGCGCACGATTTTCAACATGGAGCAGCGCGGGGAGTTTCCGCGCCGGATCGCACTCACCAGCCGAAACGTCGCCTGGGACTTGGCCGAAGTCGAGGAGTGGATTGAGGCGCGCAAGGCGTCGGGTACTCAGGCCATGCGCCCCGGATTCACTCCATCTCCAGTGGTAGGCGGTTCTGTCGCCGCTTTTTAGCGGCTAAAACGCTGCGCCCCTCAAGTGTCAATGAAGCACGAGGCGACGCCTCGATGCTCGGGCAACGCTAGCGAACTGCCATCCTCTGGCTTACGCCTTCGCCCGCTTCTGTGTCCATTCGTCGATCATGTCCGCCCAGTCCTGCAACATCGCCGTCCGCTGCTCGCGGTACTCGGCCTTGTTGTAGACGGCTCTGACGCCCTTCTGTTCGTGGGCAAGGCACTTCTCGATCCAATCGGTGTTGTAGCCAGCTTCGTGCAGCAACGTGCTGGCCGTTCGCCGCAAGTCATGTGGCCCAAACTTGGCGAGCGACTTCCCTTCCTTCTGCGCTAACCGATACGTCAGCGTCAGCACCTGGTTGAGTGTGGCGCTGCTCATGGGCAAGTCCGAGTCATACCGTGACGGCAACACATAGTCCGATCCACCGGCAAAGGTTTTCAAGGCAATGAAGATGTCCAACGCCTGGCGGGACAGAAACACCAGGTGGGGATTGCGCCGCTTCATCCGCTCCTTCGGGATCGTCCAAAGCGCGTCGCTGAAATTGATCTCGCTCCAGGTCGCGTTGGTCAGCTCGCTCTTACGCACCATCGTCAGCAGCAACAGCTTGGCCGCCGCCCGGATAGATGGCGTCGTGCCGATGCGCTCCATGTACTGATACATCAGGCCGATCTCGTCGGGCGTCAGCGCACGGTCGCGCGGCTCGAACTTGGCGATGCTCGTCGGGCGCACCAGCTCTGCCGGGTTCTCGACCTTCTGGCCGCGCTCGATGGCCCAGCGAAAAACCTGTAACACCACCTCGCGGACATGCACTGCGGTTGCCGGTGCGCCGCGCTCCACGATGGCATCGGTCAGCGCGCGCAAGTCCTCGTGGGTGATCTCCGCCAGCTTCTGATTGCCGAATTTCGGCTTCAGCTCGCGCTCGTAAACGGAGCGGCGCATGTCACGGGTGGAATCGGCCATCTGGTAGCCACGCAGCCACTTTTCCGCCCAGGCCCCGAACGTCTCCGCGTCCTTGACGCGGGCCTTGTCACGCGCCTTTTCCTTGGCCGGCGACTTTCCGGCCGCGATCATCTTCTTGGCCTCGCCCAGCCGCTCACGGGCTTCCGCAAGGGTGATGCCGCCGACACCGTAGCGGCCGAAGGTGATGGTCTCCTGTCGGCCGTGGATCGAGTAGTTGTAGCGGAACGAGATCGCCCCGGCAGGCGTGACGGCCACATAGAGGCCGTCGCGGTCGTTTTCCTTGTAGAGCTTGTCCCTCGGCTTGAGGTTACGCAGCTTGGTATCGGTCAGCATGGTTCTCGCCCTGGTTCGGCTCAAATACCATGATCTAGAGTTAGTCCATCCTGTCGTAAAAACTCAATTAAATCATTGAATTACGTCAGATCAATACCATGACAACCAGAAAGACGGCTGCATGGTATTGATGGAACCTCATGGCATCGAAGCACTCAATGCCATCCATCATGCCATGAAAAAGTAGTGCTTGGCGATGCCAAATATTGCCAGTCGGTGCCGGACGAAATCACAAAAAAACCCGCATTTACGCGGGTTTAGGTGTGTTCTGGTGCTACTTGGTGCCAGTCGATGCCAGACGCCCAATCACTCCCACTCAATAGTAGCCGGCGGCTTCCCCGAGATGTCATAAACAACCCGCGACACCCCCCGCAACTCATTGATGATCCGGTTGCTCACCGTCCCCAGGAACTCATACGGCAGATGCGCCCAATGCGCGGTCATGAAGTCAATCGTCTCCACCGCACGCAGCGCAATCACCCACTCATAAGCGCGCGCATCGCCCACCACGCCCACCGACTTCACCGGCAGGAACACGGCAAACGCCTGGCTGGTCTTGTCGTACAGATCCGCCTTGCGCAGCTCATCGATGAAGATGGCATCGGCCTTGGCCAGCAGCTCGGCGTATTCGCGCTTCACTTCGCCCAGGATACGCACGCCCAGGCCCGGGCCCGGGAACGGATGGCGGTAGACCATGGTGCGCGGCAGGCCCAGCTCAACACCCAGGCGACGCACTTCGTCCTTGAACAGCTCGCGCAGCGGCTCCACCAGGCCCAGCTTCATGTGCTCCGGCAGGCCGCCCACGTTGTGGTGGCTCTTGATCACATGCGCCTTGCCGGTCTTGCTGCCGGCCGACTCGATCACGTCCGGGTAGATGGTGCCCTGCGCCAGCCACTTGGCGTTCTTCAGCTTGTTCGACTCTTCGTCGAAGATCTCAACGAACAGGTTGCCGATGATCTTGCGCTTGGCTTCCGGGTCGCTCACGCCTTCCAGCGCGGCGAAGTAGCGGTCGGCGGCATTCACGCGCACCACCTTTACGCCCATGTGCTCGGCAAACATCGCCATCACCTGGTCGCCTTCCTGCCAACGCAGCAGGCCGGTATCCACGAACACGCAGGTCAGCTTTTCGCCGATGGCCTTGTGCAGCAGCGCGGCCACGACGGACGAATCGACGCCGCCGGACAGGCCCAGGATCACTTCGTCATCGCCCACCTGTTCGCGCACGCGGGCGATCTGGTCGTCGATGATGTTGGCGGCGGTCCACAGGGTCTGGCAGCCGCACACGTCCACCACGAAGCGGCGCAACAGCGCCTGCCCCTGCAGGGTGTGGGTCACTTCCGGGTGGAACTGCACGCCGTACCAGCGCTTTTCTTCGTTGGCCATGGCAGCCACCGGAATGCGGTCGGTGGTGGCGGTGATGGTGAAGCCCGGCGGCGCAACGGAGACGTGGTCGCCGTGGCTCATCCAGACATTCAGCTTCGGCTCGCCGCCGTGGTCGCTAAGGCCCTTGAACAGTGCATCGGGGTTGATGACGTTCACTTCGGCGTGGCCGAACTCGCGCTGATCCGCCGCTTCGGTAGCACCGCCCAGCTGCGCGGCCAGGGTCTGCATGCCGTAGCAGATGCCGAAGATCGGCAGGCCGCTGTCGAACACTTCCTGCGGCGCGGCCGGGGCGCCCGGCAGCGTGGTCGATTCCGGGCCACCGGACAGGATGATGCCCTTGGCGCCAAACGCGGCGATCTCGGCCGGATTGTGGTCCCACGCCCAGATTTCGCAGTAGACGCCCAGCTCGCGGATGCGGCGGGCGATCAGCTGCGTGTACTGCGCGCCGAAATCGAGGATGAGGATCTTGTCGTTATGGATGTTGGTCATGGTGCCGTTCCAGTGGTGTTTTTCGCAGCGCCCGGCGCTTCAAGGCTCTGCGTCAGCGTGGCGATGAACGCCTCGCGTTGTTGAATATGTGAGGTGTCTTCCTCGTCCCAGCGCAGCATCAGCAGGCCATGCGGTGCGTTGGGGTTGGCGCGATCGGCGCGCGGCAGCTCGGCGATTTCCTGCACTTCGGTGCCGGGCACGATGCGCCGTTGCAGCGCCGCCATCGAAGCGCCCGAATCCGCAGCGCCCCAGGACGCCCAGCGTACGCTCATCCGTGCGGGCTCCAGCGCGCCCAGTACTGGCGTCAGCACCGGATCATCCGGCCCGTGTAGCAGCTCGGTAATGCACTGCAGCGTGACCTGCAGCGGGCGCTCGCCGGTGCCCTTCAGCAGCCAGCGCTGTTCGCCGGCGCCCTGGACCTGCCAGCCCTTCGGCAGCGAGAACGCGTTCTGGCACGCCTGCACGTCCTGCAATTGCGAAACCGCCGCGCCCGGAGACCCGGAGCGCGGCGGCGGTTCGGACAACGAACAGCCTGCCATCAGCAGGCTGCCCGTAATCGCAAGAGCAGTTCGCAAGCGCATCAGGCGCGGTAGTTCGGCGGCTCTTTGGTGATGGTCACGTCGTGGACGTGGCTCTCACGCTGGCCGGCGCCGCTGATCTTCACGAACTTGGGCTTGCTGCGCATGTCTTCGATGGTGGCGCAGCCCACGTAGCCCATGGTGGCGCGCAGGCCGCCCATCAGCTGGTGGATGATGCCGCCCACCGGGCCGCGGTACGGCACGCGACCTTCGATGCCTTCCGGCACCAGCTTGTCGGCGGTGGCGGCGTCCTGGAAGTAGCGGTCCTTCGACCCCTTCTCCATGGCAGCCAGCGAACCCATGCCGCGGTAGCTCTTGTACGAACGGCCCTGGTACAGCTCGGTCTCGCCCGGCGATTCCTCGGTACCGGCCAGCAGGCCACCGACCATGATGGTCGAGGCACCGGCGGCCAGCGCCTTGCCGATGTCGCCCGAGTAGCGGATGCCACCGTCGGCGATCAGCGGGATGCGGTCCTGCAGGGCTTCGGCCACCAGATCAATGGCGGTGACCTGCGGCACGCCGACGCCGGCGACGACGCGGGTGGTGCAGATCGAGCCCGGGCCGATGCCGACCTTCACGGCATCCGCGCCGCTGTCCAGCAGCGCCAGTGCGGCTTCGCCGGTGCAGATGTTGCCACCGATGACCTGCACGTTCGGGAAGTTCTTCTTGACCCAGCTGACGCGGTCCAACACGCCCTGCGAGTGGCCGTGCGCGGTATCAACCACGATCACGTCCACGCCGGCGGCGACCAGTGCTTCCACGCGGCGATCGGTATCGCCACCCACGCCGACGGCAGCGCCGACCAGCAGGCGGGTCGACAGATCCTTGGCCGCGTTGGGGAAGTCGGTGTTCTTCTGGATGTCCTTGACGGTGATCAGGCCACGCAGTTCGAACGAATCATTGACCACCAGCACCTTTTCGATGCGGTTGCGGTGCAGCAGCTGCAGCACTTCGTCGGACGCGGCGCCTTCCTTGACCGTGATCAGGCGATCCTTCTTGGTCATGATGTGGCGGACCGGATCGTCCAGCTCGGTCTCGAAGCGCATGTCGCGATGGGTCACGATGCCGGCCAGCTGGCCGTCGCTGCCCACCACCGGCACGCCGGAGATATTGTGCGCCTGGGTCAGGGCCAGCACGTCGCGGATGGTGGTTTCCGGGCCGACGGTGATTGGGTCGCGGATGACACCGGCCTCGAACTTCTTGACCTTGGCCACTTCCGCGGCCTGCTGTTCCAGGCTGAGATTCTTGTGGATGATGCCCATGCCGCCGAGCTGGGCCATGGCGATGGCCAGGCGGGCTTCGGTGACGGTATCCATGGCTGCGGACAGGATCGGAAGCTTCAGCTTCAGGTCGCGCGTCAACCGCGTTTCGAGGTTGACGTCCTTGGGCAGGATGGTCGAATGGGCGGGGACGAGCGAGACGTCGTCGTAAGTGAGTGCTTCAGCCTGGATGCGCAGCATCGGCATACCCGAGATGTGGGGAAGCGCGACATTTTACCCTGTTTTTGCGCCCTGTGGCAGGGGGTAGATGCGACGCAGTGTCGCGCGGGCGGTGATTGGTTCAGGGCGGCGTCGGAGCCGACGGCATACCGCCCTTGGTAGGTGCCAACCTTGGTTGGCACGGCCCGTCCGGCACCTGGACCCCAGATGGGCCGATGACCCCGATGGATGTGCCAACCCAGGTTGGCACCTACCAGGAGCGGGTCATTGGCCTGCCCCGGCATTTTGCCGACCAACGGTCGGCACCCACCTTAAGAGGATCACTCGGGCCAGTCCTGGAACTGCCTTTGGTAGGTGCCAACCGTGGTTGGCACGATCCGTCCGGCACCGGCACTCCAGATGGGCCGATGGCCCTGATGGATGTGTGCCAACCACGGTTGGCACCTACCAGGAGCAGGCCAACGGTCGGCACCCGCCCCAAAGGTCAGCTCAGCGCTTCTGCCGCTTCCAGGGTGTTCTGCATCAGCGTGGCCACGGTCATCGGGCCCACGCCGCCCGGCACCGGGGTGATCCAGCTCGCCCGCTGGGCGGCCGCTTCAAACCCCACGTCGCCCACCAGGCGGCCGTCGTCCAGGCGGTTGATACCGACGTCGATCACCACCGCGCCCGGCTTCACCCACTCACCCGGCACGATGCCGGGGCGGCCCACCGCCACCACCAGGATGTCGGCGTTGCGCACGGCCTGCTCCAGCACGTCCTTGGGGGTGAACTTGTGGCAGCTGGTCACGGTGCAGCCGGCAATCAGCAGCTCCAGGCCCATCGGGCGGCCGACGTGGTTGCTCACGCCCACGATGGTGGCGTTGCGGCCGCGCACCGGCTGGTCGGTGTGGCCCAGCAGCGTGGTGATGCCGCGCGGGGTGCACGGGCGCAGGCCGAACTCGCGCAGGGCCAGGTGGCCGACGTTTTCCGGGTGGAAGCCGTCCACGTCCTTGCGCGGGTCGATGCGCTGGATCAGCCGGCGCGCATCGGGGATGCCCGGCAGCGGCAGCTGGATCAGGATGCCGTTGATCTTCGGATCGGCGTTGAGCTGGTCGATCAGGTCGAGCAGTTCGGCTTCGGTGGTACCGGCCGGCAGGTCGTAGTCATGTGCTTCGATGCCGACCTTCTCGGCGGCACGGCGCTTGTTGCGCACGTACACGGTCGAGGCCGGGTCGCCACCGACCAGCACCACGGCCAGGCCCGGGCGGCTGCCGCCGGCGGCCACGCGGGCGTCGACGCGCACCTTCAGGCTGTCGAGCAGGTCCTCGGCGATACGGCGGCCATCGAGGATGCGGGCAGGATGCTGGGGGACGGAATCGGTCATCGGGAGCGGGGGACGGCGGCGGCGGGGACGCTATTGTCCCCGATTCAGGCCCCCTCGCCCACCGCCACGGCACCGACCGACCCGCCCCTGTAGAGCCGAGGCTACGCTCGGCTCACGCGCGCAGCGCGGCTTTATCGCAACCTCACCGAAGCGCAAGCCGAGCATGGGCTCGGCTCTACAGCCGACCGGCCCGCCCTTGTAGAGCCGAGCCTACGCTCGGCTCACGCGCGCAGCGCGGCTTTTTCGCAACCTGACCGAAGAGCAAGCCGAGCATGAGCTCGGCTCTACAGCCGACCGACCCGTCCTTGTAGAGCCGAGCCTACGCTCGGCTCACGCGCGTAGCGCGGCTTTATCGCAACCTGACCGAAGAGCAAGCCGAGCATGGGCTCGGCTCTACTCTTCCTCTTCCGGCACGTCCTGCGGGTTCAACGTCTTGCTTGCCCGCTTCGGCGCGGTGAACGGCGTCGGCGTCGGTACGCCCTGCGGGCTGTTGCCGTAGATCATCCGCGCGCCGGCATTCAGACCACCACCGGCAATTTCCAGCTCGAAGCGCTCGGCATCGCGGCGACGGATCTGCTCGGCAATCTCCACCGCATCGTCTTCGTCCGCACCCAGCTCCACCAGCGCGGCCTGGCCGAACAGCACCGCCGACTCGAACGTCTCGCGGATCTGGAAATCGACACCGGCATGGATCAGCCGCAGCGAATGTTCGCGGTCGAACGAGCGCACCATCAGCTTGGCCTGCGGGAACTCGTGCGCCACCAGCTCGACGATGCGGTCGGCGGCCTCGGCCTTGTCCACGCACACCGCAATCGCACGTGCGGTGGCCGCACCCGAAGCATGCAATACATCCAACCGCGTGCCATCGCCGTAGTAAATCTTGAAGCCGAAGCGCGCCGCGCTCTGGATCATCTCCACATCGTTGTCGATGATGGTCACGTCCACGTCGCGCGCCAGCAGCGACTGGCTGGCGACCTGACCGAAGCGGCCGAAGCCGATCAGCAGCACGCTGCCGGACAGGCCCTCGGCCTCGTCCACGCCGTCCATGTTCACCGTCGGCTTCGGTGCGATGCGCTTGTAGACCAGCACCACCAGCGGGGTCAGCGCCATCGACAGCACCACCACGGCGGTGAAGTTGGCATTGATCTCCAGGTTGATCACGCCGGCCGAGGCGGCAGCCGAGAACAGCACGAAGGCGAACTCGCCGCCCTGCGCCATCAGCACGCCGCGGTCCAGCGCCTGTGCGTGGTCGCTGCCCATGATGCGCGCCACCACGTAGATGCACAGCGCCTTGGCCGCCATCAACGCCAGCACCAGGCCCAGGATCAGCTGCCAGTTGCCAGCCACCACGCCCAGGTCCAGCGCCATGCCTACGCTGAGGAAGAACAGGCCAAGCAGGATGCCGCGGAACGGTTCGATGTCTGCTTCGATCTGGTGGCGGAAGGTCGATTCGCTCAGCAGCACGCCGGCCAGGAACGCGCCCATCGCCATCGACAGGCCGGACAGCTGCATCAGCAGTGCGGCACCCAGCACCACCAGCAGCGCGGCGGCGGTCATCACCTCGCGCGCCTTTGATTCGGCCAGCACGCGGAACAACGGATTGAGCAGGAAGCGGCCGACCAGCACCAGGCCAACGATGGCGCCCACGCCGATCGCCACCGACAGCCAGCGCGAGCCCTCGCCATCGGCGCTGCCCGCGCTCGGGCCCATCCAGGCCACCAGCGCCAGCAACGGCACGATCAGCAGGTCTTCGAACAGCAGGATCGAAACGATCTTCTGCCCCGACGGCAGCGCGATGTCGCCGCGCTCGGCCAGCAGCTGCATCACCACCGCGGTGGAGGTGAGCACGAAGCCGGTGGCACCGATGAAGGCCACCTGCCACGGCAGGCCGAACAGCTTGGCGATGCTGGTCAGTACCAGCGCACAGGTGACGATCTGCAGCGTGCCCAGCCCGAAGATTTCCTTGCGCAGGCTCCACAGGTGCGAGGGCCGCATTTCCAGGCCGATCACGAACAGGAACATCACCACGCCGAGCTCGGCGGTATGCAGGATGGCCTGCGGGTCGGAGAACCAGCCCAGCCCGAACGGTCCGATCGCCAGGCCAGCGGCGAAGTAGCCCAGCACCGAGCCCAGGCCGGCCCGGCGGAACAAGGGCACCATCACCACCGCCGCGCCCAGCAGGGCCACGACCTTGACCAGCTCGCTGGTCGCTGCTTCTACCGCCATGCGGTGTGTTCCCCAAGATCCAGAATCGGGTTCAACAATAGAGCAATGCCGATGACGGCAATAGCACGCATGTTGCGCCGGATTGTCTTGGAAGTAGAACGATGCCAGGAGAAACCCCGCGCATCATCCCGAAACCATGCACGTGACTGTAGAGCCGAGCCCACGCTCGGCTGCTTCTGCTATGTGCGAAAAGCAGCCGAGCACGGGCTCGGCTCTACAGTAGATCCACGCCATGCGCGGATGACGCCCCGGCCAGCCTCACCCACCCCGGCAGAACGCGGCGTAATCGATATACCCCGGGAACGGCGCGCCCGGCGCGCACACCGGGCAATGCGGGTCCGGCCGGATGCCGGTCTCGCGGAAGCGCATGCCCAGTGCATCGAAGCGCAGCAGGCGGCCGACCAATGGTTCGCCGATGTCCAGCAGCAGCTTCAGCACCTCGGTCGCCTGCAGCACGCCGGCCAGCCCGGGCAGCACCCCCAGCACGCCGGCCTCGGAACAGTTCGGCGCAAACTCCGGCGGCGGCGGCTCGGGGAACAGGCAGCGGTAGCACGGCGCCACGCCGCGCTGGCGACCGGCGTCAAACACGCTTACCTGGCCGTCGAAGCGCTCGATGGCGGCGTACACCAGCGGCGTGGCGTGCTTGATGCAGGCGTCGTTGAGCAGGTAGCGCAGCGGGAAGTTGTCCGAGCCGTCCAGCACCACGTCCACGCCGTCCAGCAGCGCATCCACGTTCTCGGAGGTGACCCGCTCGGGCACGGCCTCGACCTCGATCGACGGGTTCAGCGCCAGCAGACGCTCGCGTGCGGAATCGACCTTGAGCTGGCCCACGCTGGCTTCGGTATGCACGATCTGCCGGTGCAGGTTGCTGCGCTCCACGCGGTCATGGTCGGCGAAGCGCAGGTGCCCCACCCCAGCCGCAGCAAGGTAGAAGCCGGCCGGCGCGCCCAGCCCACCCGCGCCCAGCACCAGCACGCGTGATTGCTGCAGTCGGCGCTGGCCGGCCTCGCCCACCTGCGGCAGCAGCAGGTGGCGCGAGTAGCGGTCGTAGAAGTCGCGGTCGGCGGCGCTGGCCACCGGCTGCACCAGCGGCAGCGACTGCTCGCGCCAGGCCACGGTACCGCCCGTCACGGAAGCGACGCGGGTGTACCCGGCCTCCAGTAGGAACTGCGCGGCATCGGCCGAGCGCTTGCCGCTCTGGCAGATCAGCAGGATCTCCTGGTCGTGCCGCGGCAGATGCGCGGCCGGGTCGGCCTGCAGCTGGCCCTTGGCCACGCCGCGCGCGCCTTCGGCCATGCCGCCCGCCCGTTCGTGCGCTTCGCGCACATCAATCAGCACGGCGCCATGGGCCAGGCGCTCACGTGCCTGCGCGGGGGAAAGCTCTTGGATGCTCATGTCCGCATTATCGCGCAGGCCGTTCTGCCTTGCCTTGACCAATGCCCGGCGCTATGCGCGCTGTCCGCGCCCGCCGTGCTGTTCCTGAAGAAGACCGATCAGCGCTTTCAGCCCGGGCGGCACATGCCGATGGCCCGGGTAGTACAGCGAGAGGCCAGGAAATTCAGGACACCCGTCCTCAAGCAGGCGCAGCAGGCGGCCGTCGGCCAACGGCTCCAGTGCCAGATGCTCGGGAACGAAGGCAATGCCGATACCTTCAATGGCCGCGTCGACCATCAACGGCTGGTCCGTCAGCGTGATCGGCCCGGAGACGTTCACCCGCTCGGCGGCGCCTTGACGCTCGAACTCCCACCGGTAGATCGCCCCACTTTCGAAGCGGAAACGAATGCAGTCGTGCTGATGCAGATCCAGCGGCCGCAGTGGCCGGCCACGCGCCTGCAGGTACGCCGGCGAGGCAACTGCCGCGAACCGCATGGGCGCGGTCACCGCTATCGCGACCATGTCCCGCGGCACCGCTTCGGTCAGGCGGATACCCGCATCGAAACCGTCCGAAACAATATCGCCCAGCCTGCCGTCACTGACGATGTCCAGGTGGACCTGCGGATACTGGCGCAGGAACCGCGCAAGCACCGGCTTCAGTACGAGCCGTATGGCGCCCTCACTGGCGTTGATGCGGACCGTGCCACGCGGCGTGCCCGCTTGGGAATCCACGGACTGCAGGGCCTCCTCGATCGAGGCCATGGCCGGCCGCAGCTTTTCCGCCAGGCGCTCCCCGGCGTCGGTCAGCGAGACGCTGCGCGTGGTGCGGTTGAACAGGCGCGCGCCCAGCCGCTGCTCGAGCGCCTTGATCGCATGGCTGATTGCCGACGGGGTGATGTTCAATTCTGCCGCCGCGCTGCGGAAGCTGCGATGCGCCGCCACCGCCAGGAACGCGGTGAAGGGGGTCAGATCACCACCGCTGGACTGCTGAATTCCCTTCACCATATTATGAAATATTGAAGCGATTGTCTTGATAGTCAACCGATTCTACGCTTCTGGTTGCCCGTGGGCACAGGCCCTCGGCGCTCACCCACCGGGACAGGATCAAGACGATGAAAACGATGAAAGCGGTTGTGATGACCGGGCCGAATGCGCCGTGGCAGGTACAGGCCGTGCCGATGCCCGTGATCGAACCGGGCCAGGTACTGGTCAAGGTCCACGCATCGGGCATGTGCTACACGGACGTCTGGGCAACCCAGGGCTATGGCGGCGACATCTACCCGCAGACCCCGGGGCATGAAGTGGTCGGCGAGGTCGTGGAAGTAGGCGCGGGCGTGCACACGCGGCGGGTGGGTGATCGCGTGGGCACCTCATGGGTCCAGTCCGCGTGCGGCCGATGCCCCTACTGCCGCGAGAATCGCCCCTTGTCCGGACAGACCGCGATGAACTGCGATGCACCTCGCACCACCGGCTTCGCCGCCCAAGGTGGCCATGCGCAGTACATCGCCATCTCCGCCGAAGGCACGGTACTGCTGCCTGACGGCCTTTCCTACGTGGACGCGGCGCCGATGATGTGTGCCGGCTACACCACCTGGAGCGGACTGCGTGATGCGGCGCCCCAGCCACGGGAGAAGATCGCGGTACTGGGTATCGGTGGACTGGGCCATGTCGCCCTGCAGCTGTCCAAGGCCTGTGGCTTCGAGACCATCGCCATCACCCATTCCGCAGACAAGCATGCGCTTGCCCTGCAGCTAGGCGCCGACCAGGTCGTGGCCAATGGCAAGGAATTGAGAGCCATCGGCGGCGCTGATGTGCTGCTGGTGACCACCAATGAATTCAGCTCGGCCGAAGAAGCGATGACCGGCCTGCGTGTCGACGGGCGCGTTGTGCTGTGCGGCCTGGACTTCAGCCAGCCGTTCTCGATCTCGTCCGAGGGCGTGCCGTTCCACATGATGCGCCAGCGTGTGATCGGCGCCACCCATGGTGGCCAGCACTACCTCAGCGAAGTGCTGCAGCTTGCCGCTGCCGGCAAGGTGAAACCGATGGTCGAGACCTTTGATCTGGACCGCGCGACCGAAGCCTATGATCGGCTTTCGTCGGGAAGAATGAGGTTCCGTGGCGTGCTGTTGCCGTGGGGCCACGCCTGAGCAAGGCGGCCGCGCATGCACCACAACGAAAAAGGCGGCCCTCAGGCCGCCTATTTCTACATCACTTGCCCTTGACGTGCTTCATCAAGCGCCGCTTGGCCTTGACCTGCCGCTCGGTGAGGACGTTCTTCTTGCCCTCGTACGGGTTGGTACCCTCGCGGAAGATGAAGCTCACTGGCGTGCCGATCAGCTTGAAGCGTTTGCGGAAGAAGTTCTCCAGGTAGCGCTTGTACGATTCCTGCAGCTCCTTCAGGCGCGTGCCGTGCACGATGAAGGTCGGCGGGTTCGCGCCGGCCGGGTGCACGTAACGCAGCTTGGAGACGTGGCCGCGGATGGTCGGCGGCGGATTGGTCTCGTAGGCCACTTCCAGCGCCTTGTTCACTTCGCTGGTGGTGAAGGTCTTGTTCGCCGATTCGTGCGCGCGGTGCACCGCACGGAACAGCTCGCGCAGGCCCGAGCCATGCTTGGCCGAGATGCGCACGGACTCGGCCCACGGCACGAAGCCCAGCTTCAGCGACAGCATGGTTTCGGCCTGCTCGCGCTGGTACTCGGTCAGGCCATCCCACTTGTTGATGGCGATCACCAGCGCGCGACCGGCGTCGAGCACGGCACCGAGCACGGTAGCGTCCTGGTCGGTCACGCCTTCGGTGGCGTCGAGCATCAACACGGCTACCTGGCACTGCTCGATCGACTGCATGGTCTTGACCACCGAGAACTTCTCGACGACCTCGTCCACGCGCGAACGACGGCGCAGGCCGGCGGTATCGATCAGGCGGTACTCGCGGCCGTCGCGCTCCAGGTCCACTGCGATCGAGTCGCGGGTGGTGCCCGGCACGTCGGAGGCGATCATGCGCTCCTCGCCGAGGATGCGGTTGACCAGGGTCGACTTGCCCACGTTCGGGCGGCCGACGAAGGCGATGCGGATGCGGTTCGGATCGTTGTCCAGCTCTTCGCCACTGCCCTCTTCCGGCAGGCGCTGGATCACTTCGTCCAGCAGGTCGTCCAGACCCTGGCGATGCGCAGCCGACACGGTCAGCATCTCGCCGAAGCCGTAACGGGCGAACTCCGAACGCACGGTGTCCTCGTCGGTGCCGTCGATCTTGTTGATCAGCAGCAGCGTCGGGCGCGACAGCTTGCGCAGCCAGGCCAGGATCTCGTCATCCATCGCCGAGGTACCCTCACGGGCATCGACCACGAACAGGATCAGGTCGGCTTCCGCCGCAGCAGCGCGGGCCTGGCGGGTGGTAGCCCCTGCCAGACCCTCTTCCTCTTCCGCGATACCGCCAGTGTCGACGACGAGGAAATGATTGTCCTCGTCCAGACGACAGACGCCGTAGTTGCGGTCGCGGGTGACGCCGGGCTGGTCATGGACCAGCGCGTCACGGGTGCGCGTAAGCGCATTGAAAATAGTCGACTTGCCGACATTCGGCCGTCCAACCAGGGCGACCAAAGGCAGCATCGCGATTACTCCAATTTTTAATTTGCCAACCGGAAGGCGGTCAGCTTGCCATCAACGTTCTGCACCAGCAGCACCCCGTCTACGACGACCGGCTGGGCCAGCAGGGCGTCGCCGCCACTTTTTGCCCGTGCCGCCATCGCACCATCGGAGGTCTTCAACCAGTGCACGTATCCCTTGTAGTCGCCGACGACCACGTAATCGCCGTGCAGCGCCGGACCGGTCAGCGATCGACGCGCCAGCTCGGTCTGCGACCACATGGCGGCGCCGGTCGCCTTGTCCAGGCCGAACACGCCACCCTTGTTGTCGGTGACGAACACATTGCCCGACGACACCGCCACGCCACCTGCACCGCCATGGTCGCGCGCCCACAGCGGGCGACCGGTCGGGCCTTCGATGGCCATGGTCTGGTTCTTGAAGCTGCTCACGTAGAGGGTATTGCCCTCCAGCACCGGGGCGCCGTCGACGTCGGCCATGCGCTCCAGCTCGGTACGGCCTTCGCCGTTGCCCAGGTTCTGCTCCCACAGGGTACGGCCATCCTGCATGGCGAGCGCGGCAACCGCGCCTTCGTCCTTGCCGATGAACAGCACGCCCGGGCCGGTGACCACCGGCGCGTTGCCGCGCACCGTCAGCGCCGGCAGCTCGCTCGGGTTGAACCACTTCTGGGTGCCGTTGCCGGCATCGAAGGCGGTGATGCGGCCATCATTGCTGCGCACGAACACCAGGCCCTGGGCCACGGCCGGCGCCGCAATCACTTCACCCGGAACACGGGCGCGCCACTTCTCGCTGCCATCGTTGATGTCCAGGGCGATGACCTGGCCATCCAGCGTGCCGATCACGACCAGGTTCTCACCGACACCCGGGCCGCCGGACAGGCGCAGCTTCGGCTTCTTCTTTTCCTTGGTCGGCTCCCAGGTCCAGACCTTCTTGCCGGTCTGCAGGTCGATGGCGTGCACGCCGCCGGTGATCGCCGCAGCGAACACATGGCCGTTGGCGACAGCCGGGCCCTGGCGCACGCCGATGCGGCGCTCGCCCTTACCGAGGTTGACCGACCAGGCCTTGTTGACCTTCACGCTCGGCTCGAACTTGACCAGCTCAGCCGGCTCCTGGGCCTTCTTCGCTGCCGCGTCCTTGCCGGCGAACCAGCCCTTCATGGTGCTGCAGCCGGTCAGGGCCATGCCCATCAGGAGCACGGTGGCGACGCGGGTGATCATGACCTTCTGACTCATCAAACCGACTCCGCAGGGGCGGCGACCGTGCCGCCGGCATCCATAACCTTGGTTTCCAGCAGGCGCCGCTGCGGCGCTGCCACGTCCAGCGACTTCAACGCCTTCTCGTACTGTGCACGGGCATCATCACGCTTGCCCTGCGCCAGCAGCGCGTCGCCATGGATTTCCAGGCTGCTGCTGTCGGTGGCGCTGCCCAGCAGCTTGATCGCCTCGTCGCTCTTGCCGGTGGCCACCAGCAGGCGGGCCACACGCTGGTCGACCACGCGCTGCAGGTCACCTTCAACCTTCACGGCGCGCAGGGTGGCCAGCGCTTCTTCATTCTTGCCGGCGTCGACCTGGGCCTTAGCCAGCTGCAGCGCCGCGAGGTCGCCATAGATGCTGGACGGGCCGGCTTCGAGCGCCTTCACTGCCTTGGCAGCGTCGTCGAGCTTGTTCTGCTGCAGGCCGACCAGCGCCTTCTGGTACTCGACATTGGCCGAGGCCAGCTTGCCGCCCTGATCCTTCTGGTACCACTGCCAGCCGGCAATGACACCGATCGCGATGGCTACGCCACCGAGGATGCTGGCGCCATTCTTCCGCAGCCAGCTGCGGACGCGTTCACTTTGTTCGTGCTCGTCGAGCAGATCGTCGATCGCCATGCGTACTCTCGCCCCGCCCGTCGGGAGGGACCATTGGGATTAATCGAAGGTGGTGAAACCGCGCCTCAGTGCGAAACCGGGACTACGGAGCCTTCAGAGGATACCTGAAAGCGTGCCACGTTGGCTCGCTGGTAGGGGGTCAGATCGACGATAGCGCCGTTCTGCTGAACCTGGACCGCCGATGCGTTGCCCAGGGTCACCCGGGTCACCTGGCCCGGGGTGAAGCTGCGGCTTTCGCCGGACTTGATCAGCGCCTTCTCGACGGTGCCACCGTCCGGACCGCCGATATCAACCCAGCTGTCACCGCTGAACTGCATTTCCAGCGTGTTGCCGACCGCGGCCGGCGCCGGGGCCGAACGCGGCACCGGGGCCAGCGAGGCCACGTACGGGGTCGCGGCCGGCTTGCTGGCCGGAACGCCCGCCACATCAGCCGGTGCCGTCGGCTCAACGCCTGCGGCAGACGGGGTCACCGGCACGGCGGCCGGGATCGCATCCAGCGAGGCCGTGTTCGGCGACGGGGTGGCACTGCCATCGAAGTGACCGCGGGTGGCGAACCACACCGGCACGGCCAGCACCGCGGTGATGCCGACATAGAGCATGCGCCGGCCAAGGTTCTCGGCAATACGGCGCGCACGCGGGGTATGGGTATGGCTGACCAGGGTGGGCGGCACCACCGGCCCGACCTGGGCCTGCTCCAGCAGCTGCCCCACGTCCACGTTGAGCAGGCGCGCATAGCTGCGCAGCTGACCGCGCACGAACACCGGTGCGCCGAGCTTCTGCCATTGTTCTTCTTCCAGCGACCTGACCACCTGGACCGGCATGCGCAGGCGCGAGCCGACATCTTCGAGGGTCAGTCCGGCCGCCTCACGGGCCTGGCGCAGGCGGGTGCCGCAGCCGGCCGCAGTCTCGAGAGCGCTCACAGTCTGGTCATCAATCACAATGCATCAACCCTGGAGTTTAGGAGCCCGCGTCCTGCGGAAATTCCTTTCGAATCCGCTGAAGATAGCGATCAGATGCCGCCCGATCACCCAGCCGCGCTTCGATTTGAGACGCAAGTTGTAACACGGAACGCGTTGCGGGTGCAGCCGCAATCCTACGTTCGGCGAAGGCCCGGGCCTCCATGAAGCGGCCCTGGCGGAAGCTGAGCTGGGCCATCGCCTCCAGCGCGACCGGGTTTCCGGGCAGCGTCGCCAGCGCCGCACGCAGGTCGCGCTCGGCACGTTCGAACTGGCCGGCATCCAGCGCACAGCCCCCGGCATTGGCCTGGGACTCGGCCGGCGTGGCGTAGCCCGGCGCCTGCAGCGCACGATCGAACCAGACCAGCGACTCGGCCGGCCGGCCCTGCTGGCACAGCCACGCGCCGTAGTTGTTGAGGATGTCCCCGCGCTGCGGCGCCTGTTCGGCAGCCCTGCGGAAGCTCTCGCCAGCCTGCTGGGTACGGCCACGGCGCTCGTCGATGCCCGCCAGCAGCACCAGCGCATCGGGAGATTCAGGGGCCAGCTTCAGCGCCTCGCGCGCCTTGCGTTCGGCCGCATCGAGGTTGCCGACCTGGATGTCGCGGGCGGCCAGTGCCAGCAGGTCCTGCAGGCGCACCTGACGCCGCACGCTGTCCGGATCACGGACCGAGTAGACCGGCGCCTCGCTGGGGCCCAGCTTGGCCTTGGGTTGGGATTTGCAGCCGCCGACCGCAACGGCCAGCACGCCTGCGAACAGAACCAGCCAGAGGCGGTCAGGCCGCGGCATCGCTCCCCTTCCCCGCCTGCAGCGTCTTGTTGAACTCCGCCTGGCGGCGGGTGCGGTCCATCACCTGGCCCTTGAGCTGGCCACAGGCGGCGTCGATGTCGTCGCCACGGGTGCGGCGGACCATGGTCAGCACGTTGCTGTCGAGCAGGATCTTCTGGAAGGCGCGGATATGCGCTTCTTCCGAACGCTCGTAGCGGGTACCCGGGAACGGGTTGAAGGGAATCAGGTTGACCTTGCCCGAATCCTTGGCCTGCACCGCGTTGTCGAACTGGCGCATCAGGCGGGCCAGCTCGCGGGCATGCTCGGGCTTGTCGTTGATGCCCTTCATCAGGGTGTATTCGAAGGTGACCGATTCGCGGCGCTTGTTGGCGCGCAGGTAGCGTGCGCACGAGGCCATCAGCTCGGCGATCGGGTACTTCTTGTTGAGCGGCACCAGGGTCTCGCGCAGCGCGTCGTTCGGCGCATGCAGCGACACCGCCAGCGACACGTCGCTTTCGGCAGACAGGCGGTCGATCTGCGGCACCAGGCCGGAGGTCGACAGGGTCACGCGCTTGTTGGCCAGGCCGTAGCCCAGGTCGTCGCGCATCACGCTCATGGCGCGCACGACGTTGTCGAAATTCATCAGCGGCTCGCCCATGCCCATCATCACCACGTTGGTGAGGCGGCGCATCTGGTGCGGCACGTTGCCCAGATGACGCGCGGCAACCCACACCTGGCCGATGATCTCGGCAGTGGTCAGGTTGCGGTTGAAGCCCTGGGTAGCAGTGGAGCAGAACGTGCAGTTCAGGCCGCAACCGACCTGCGAGGACACGCACAGCGTGCCGCGGGTCTTGTCCGGGATGTACACGGTCTCGATGGCGTTCTTGCCATCCACGCCCATCGCCAGCAGCCACTTGTGGGTGCCGTCGGCGGAGGGCTTGTCGAACACGATGTTGGGAACCAGCACCTCGGCATGGGCCTGCAGCTTGGCGCGCAGAACCTTGCCGAGGTCGGTCATTTCATCGAAGTCGGTGACGTAGCGATGGTGGATCCACTTCATCACCTGATGGGCACGGAACTTCTTTTCGCCAAGAATCTCGACGAAAAACTTCTCCAGGCCCGCGCGATCGAGGTCGAGCAGGTTCTGCTTGCCAGCCGTGGGTGCCGACTTCGGCAGCGGCTGGATGGCGGGGGACTGTACGACCTCGTTCACGGCATTACTCTCAGCGCGAGACGACTTCGGTGGCGGCGAAGAAGTAGGCGATTTCAATCGCGGCATTCTCGACCGAGTCCGAGCCGTGGGCGGCGTTGGCATCGATGGATTCGGCGAAGTCGGCGCGGATGGTGCCCGCAGCGGCTTCCTTCGGGTTGGTGGCGCCCAGCAGGTCGCGGTGGGCCAGGACGGCGTTCTCGCCTTCCAGGGCCTGGATCATCACCGGGCCGGAGATCATGAACTCGACCAGCGCGTTGAAGAACGGACGCTCGCGGTGCACGGCGTAGAAGCCTTCGGCTTCACGGCGCGACAGCTGCTTGTACTTGGCGGCCACGACCTTCAGGCCGGCCTTCTCGAAGCGGGCGTAGATTTCGCCGATGACGTTCTTGGCAACGGCGTCCGGCTTGATGATCGAAAGGGTGCGCTCCAGCGCCATGGGATGTCTCCAATGGAATCGGGCCGCTGATGGCCCGAAGGGTAACATGAAAAAAACCCGCGTCGGGACGCGGGCTTAGCCTGATAAACGTAGGCGAATTGTAAAAGATAAAGCGCTGGCGTGGTAGTGCCGGCCGCTGGCCGGCCTTGGACGCCATTCAACCTCGGAGCGGCCGGCACTACCCCATTCACCCACCTGAGTGAAATCTGACCGGGCCGGCCGGTTTTGCTGCACTGCAAAATGCCATACGGTACCGTCTGGTCCTAGTATCAAACAATCGTTTGATTAAGGTCCGCCCGCCGATGGCCAAACCCGCCCACTTCTCGACCAAGGACCGCATCCTCGGCGCGGCCGAGGAGCTGTTCGCACAGCACGGCTTCGCCGGCACCTCGCTGCGCCAGGTGACCAGCCAGGCCGACGTCAACATCGCAGCGGTCAACTACCACTTCGGCTCCAAGGAAAACCTGGTCAACGAAGTCTTCCGCCGCCGCATGGACGAGATGACCGGCGCGCGCCTGGCGCAGCTGGAGCGCGCCCGCAGCGAACACCCCGGGCAGCTGCGCCCGGTGCTGGCCGCCTTCGTCGAGCCGGCGCTGGCGCTGGCCCAGGACCGCCAGAACGGCGGCGCCTTCGTGCGCGTGATCGCCCGCGCATACGCCGAAAAGAACGACAACCTGCGCAAGTTCCTGTCCGACCACTACGGCCACGTGCTGCGTGCGTTCGGCAAGGCCATCGGCGAATGCGTGCCCGACCTGAGCAAGGAGGAGCTGTACTGGCGCCTGGATTTCCTGGCCGGCTCGCTCACCTATGCCATGGCCGACTTCGGGCTGATCAAGCGTCCCGCCGGTGTCACCGAAGCGGCGCATCGTGCCCATGCCGCCCACGAACTGATCCATTTCGCCGAAGCCGGGTTCCGCGCCGCCGCACGCGCCAGCGCCCTGCCCGCTTCCCTTGATTCCACCCAGTAACTGCTGACCAACAAAGGCCCTACACCATGTCCAATTCCCTGCTAGTCCGCCGCGCCGCCGTGCTGGGTGCCGGCGTCATGGGTGCCCAGATCGCCGCCCACCTCACCAACGCTGGCGTCGACACCGTGCTGTTCGACCTGCCTGCCAAGGAAGGTCCGGCCGACGGCATCGTGCTGAAGGCGATCGCCAACCTGGGCAAGCTGAGCCCGGCGCCGCTGGCCAGCAAGTCGCTGGCCGAAGCCATCACCCCGGCCAACTATGAGTCGGGCCTGGAACAGTTGAAGGACTGCGACCTGATCATCGAGGCCATTGCCGAGCGCATGGACTGGAAGCAGGACCTGTACAAGAAGATCG
The DNA here is from genome assembly GCF_029845105.1 of Stenotrophomonas sp. GD03654. Lineage (NCBI taxonomy): Bacteria > Pseudomonadati > Pseudomonadota > Gammaproteobacteria > Lysobacterales > Lysobacteraceae > Stenotrophomonas > Stenotrophomonas sp. GD03654. The sequence goes on from NZ_JAOCLC010000048.1 coordinate 32,228, forward strand.
CGCCGTTCGTGGCCGACCACGCGGTGCTGGCCTCCAACACCTCGGGCCTGGGCATCAACAAGCTGGCCGACGTGCTGCCCGAGCAGCTGCGTCACCGCTTCTGCGGCGTGCACTTCTTCAACCCGCCGCGCTACATGCACCTGGCCGAGCTGATCCCGGCCACCACCACCGATGCCGCCGTGCTGGAAGGCCTGGAAGCATTCCTGGTCACCACCCTGGGCAAGGGCGTGGTGTACGCCAAGGACACCCCGAACTTCATCGGCAACCGCATCGGCGTGTTCTCGATCCTGTCCACCATTTACCACACCCAGCAGTTCGGCCTGGGCTTCGATGAAGTGGACGGCCTGACCGGCCCGCTGGTCGGCCGCCCGAAGTCGGCCACCTACCGCACCTCCGACGTGGTCGGCCTGGACACCATGGCCCACGTCATCAAGACCATGGGCGACACCCTGCCGAACGACCCGTGGCATGAGTTCTTCAAGTCGCCGAAGTGGCTGGACGCGCTGATTTCCAAGGGCGCACTGGGCCAGAAGACCGGTGCCGGCATCTTCCGCAAGGTCGGCAAGGACATCGTCGTGCTCGACCTGGAGAAGCAGGACTACCGCCCGGCCGACCGCACCGCCGCACCGGAAGTGGTCGAGATCCTGAAGATCAAAAACCCGGCCGAGAAGTTCGCCAAGCTACGCGAGAGCCAGCACCCGCAGGCGCAGTTCCTGTGGGCGACCTTCCGCGATCTGTTCCACTACAGCGCCTACCACCTGGCCGACATCGCCGAGACCGCGCGCGACGTCGACCTGGCCATCCGCTGGGGCTACGGCTGGTCGCTGGGCCCGTTCGAAACCTGGCAGGCCGCCGGCTGGAAGCAGGTCGCGCAGTGGATCGCCGATGACATCGTGGCCGGCAAGAGCATGAGCAACGCCCCGCTGCCGGACTGGGTGTTCGATGGCCGCGACGGCGTGCACGCCGCCGAAGGCAGCTACAGCCCGTCGCGCAACGCCAAGCTGCCGCGCTCGTCGCTGCCGGTGTACCAGCGCCAGCGTTTCCCCGATCCGCTGCTGGGCGAAAAGTTCGCGCCGGGCGAGACCGTGTTCGAGAACGACGGCCTGCGCATGTGGCACGACGGTGATGGCATCGCCGTGGTCAGCTTCAAGACCAAGATGAACACCGTGTCCGACCAGGTGCTTGATGGCCTGCAGGAATGCGTGAGCCGCGCCGAGAAGGATTTCCAGGGCCTGGTGATCTGGCAGCAGAAGGAACCGTTCTCCGCCGGTGCCGACCTGGCCGGCGCGCTCGGCCTGCTGCAGGCCGGCAAGGTCGACCAGTTCGAAGAGATGGTGCACAACTTCCAGCGCACCAGCCAGCGCATCAAGTACTCGCTGGTGCCGGTGGTGGCCGCCGTGCGCGGCCTGGCGCTGGGTGGCGGCTGCGAGTTCCAGATGCACAGCGCCAAGACCGTAGCCTTCCTGGAAAGCTACATCGGCCTGGTCGAGGCCGGCGTCGGCCTGCTGCCGGCCGGTGGTGGCCTGAAGGAACTGGCCGTGCGCGCCTCGCAGGCCGCGGGCCCGGGCGGTGACGTGTTCGCGGAACTGAAGAAGACCTTCGAGACCGTGGCGATGGCCAAGGTGTCCAACTCGGCGGTCAACGCCAAGGAACTGGGCCTGCTGCGCAGCACCGACAAGGTGGTGTTCAACAGCTACGAGGCCCTGCACATCGCCAAGGCCGAAGCACGCGCCCTGGCCGAAGCGGGCTACCGCCCGCCGCTGCCGGCACGCCGCATCCAGGTCGCCGGTGACGTGGGTATCGCCACCTTCAAGATGATGCTGGTCAACATGCTGGAAGGCCGCTTCATCAGCCCGTACGACTACGAGATTGCCGAGCGCATCGCCACCGTGCTGTGTGGCGGCAAGGTCGACCGCGGCACCCTGGTGGACGAAGAGTGGCTGCTGACCCTGGAGCGCAAGCACTTCGTCGAACTGGCCCAGCAGGAAAAGACCCAGGCCCGCATCGCGCACATGCTGAAGACCGGCAAGCCGCTGCGTAACTGATCGCCCCTCCCTGCTTTTGGTGGGTGCCGACCGTTGGTCGGCACTCCCTGATGTGGCAGTCGAGCATGGCTCGACTCTACAAACCCTATTCGAGAGATCACTGCAATGACCAAGCAAATCCAGGACGCCTACATCGTCGCCGCCACCCGCACCCCGGTTGGCAAGGCGCCCAAGGGCATGTTCCGCAACACCCGCCCCGATGACATGCTGGCCCACGTGCTGCGCAGCGTCGTCGCGCAGGCACCGGGCGTGGACGTCAACCGCATCGATGACGCGATCATCGGCTGCGCCATGCCGGAAGCCGAGCAGGGCATGAACGTGGCACGCATCGGCGTGCTGCTGGCCGGCCTGCCGAACACCATCGCCGCGCAGACCGTGAACCGCTTCTGCTCCTCCGGCCTGCAGGCCGTGGCGCAGGCCGCCGACGCGATCCGCCTGGGCAATGCCGACCTGATGCTGGCCGGCGGCACCGAGTCGATGTCGATGGTGCCGATGATGGGCAACAAGATCGCGATGGCGCCGAGCGTGTTCGACAACGACCACGTGGCCATCGCCTACGGCATGGGCATCACCGCCGAGAAGGTCGCCGAAGAGTGGAAGGTCTCGCGCGAAGACCAGGACGCCTTCGCCCTGGCCTCGCACCAGAAGGCCATGGCCGCCATCCAGAACGGCGAGTTCAAGGACGAGATCAGCCCGTACGAGATCGTCTCGCACCTGCCGGACCTGGCCGATGGCCAGCGCATCATCACCCGCAACAAGATCGCCGACACCGACGAAGGCCCGCGCCCGGATTCGTCCGCTGAAGGCCTGGCCAAGCTGCGCCCGGTGTTCCGCAACGGTCAGTTCGGCGGCACCGTCACCGCCGGCAACTCGTCGCAGATGAGCGATGGCGCCGGCGCCGTGCTGCTGGCGTCGGAGCAGGCGATCAAGGATTACGGCCTGACCCCGCTGGCCCGCTTCGTCAGCTTCTCGGTGGCCGGCGTGCGCCCGGAAGTGATGGGCATCGGCCCGATTGCCGCGATTCCCAAGGCCCTGAAGCAGGCCGGCCTGACCCAGGACCAGCTGGACTGGATTGAACTGAACGAAGCGTTCGCCGCGCAGTCGCTGGCGGTGATCCGCGATTGCGGCCTGGACCCGAGCAAGGTCAACCCGCTGGGTGGCGCAATCGCCCTGGGCCACCCGCTGGGTGCGACCGGCGCGATCCGTACCGCGACCCTTCTGCACGGTCTGCGTCGTCGCCAGCAGAAGTACGGCATGGTGACGATGTGCATCGGCACCGGCATGGGCGCAGCGGGTATTTTCGAGGCGCTGTAAGGTTCAAAGCGTTGCCGGCTGATTGTTGGTTGGCTGTGGGGCCCGGGTGGGTGAGGCTGCCCGGGACACGCCGTAAACCCGTCCCTGGGGGCTTGGCAGCGGCATCCATGCCGCTGACAGTCCCGGTCAGCCTCACCCACCCGCGCCACCCAACATTCCGCGCGGCGGAGGGGTGAGCAAAGGCAGGGTCAAAGGCCGGGGTCAGAGCCCTTTGCTGCGCAAAGGGATCTGACCCCAACAATCAAAAAAGGCAGCCAGAGGCTGCCTTTTTTGATTGTGCTTCTGCCTTTGATTCCGCCCATCCCGTCCGCGCCGCACGGAAACTGTCGAGAGGGGGCGGATGGCCCTCTCCAAAACCGTTGGCGCCATGGATGGCGCCATCGAGCACCATGGAAGGGCTTTGGCGTGTTTTGGAGAGGGCCATCCGCCCCCTCCCCCACGTATCAATCAAGGCGCCGCGAACGGAGCGCTTGATAAACCTTATTCCGCCAACATCGCCGTCAGTTTCTCCCGCGCCGGGCCGGCCAGCTTCGGGTTGTCCAGCGCGAAGCGGATCGTCGCTTCCACCAGCCCCAGGTGCGTGCCGCAGTCGAAGCGGGTGCCCTCGAAACGATAGGCATCCACCTCTTCGGTCTTCAGCAGCTGCGCGATCGCATCGGTCAGCTGGATCTCGCCGCCGGCACCGCTGCCGGTCTGCTCCAGCAGCTCGAAGATCTTCGGGCTCAGCACGTAGCGTCCGACCACCGCCAGGTCGCTCGGGGCGTCCTCCGGCTTCGGCTTCTCCACGATCTGCGAAATGCGTCCCTTGCGGCCATCGAAGGCCTCGGTCGCGACGATGCCGTAGCTGGCGGTCTTGTCGTGCGGCACATCTTCAACGGCAATGACACTGGCGCCACTGGCTTCGTTGAGATCGGCCATCTGCTTCAGCGCACCAGCACCGCGGTTCCAGATCAGGTCGTCCGGCAGCAGTACCGCGAACGGCTCGTCACCGATCACGGCCTTCGCACACAGCACCGCATGGCCCAGGCCCAGCGCCTCGGCCTGGGTTACGAAAACCGCACGCACGCCGTTGGGCAGCACGTGACGGATCAGCTCCAGCTGCTCCTGCTTGCCGGCACGCTCGAGCTTCTGCTCCAGTTCGTAGGCCTTGTCGAAGTAGTCGGCAACTGCATGCTTGTAGCGGTTGGTGATGAACACCAGGGTGTCGCAGCCCGCTTCGATCGCTTCATCCACAGCGTACTGGATCAGCGGACGATCAATGATCGGCAGCATTTCCTTCGGCACCGTCTTGGTTGCCGGTAAAAAGCGCGTCCCTAGCCCTGCCACTGGAAAAACTGCCTTGCGAATTCGCTTGCTCATTGGTGCCTGTTGGCCTCACGTGCCGGAAAGGGCACGACTTTAGCGGATGAAATGTAAGCATCCTGTTCGATCGGTGAGAACTCCGGCATCGTCGCGAACAGGACTTCCTTGATGGTGTCGGTGTCGTAGCTGCACACCGCTTCGCGCAGGCGCGGCACGTTACCCAGCACCAGATCGCGCGAGAACATGCGTACACCGGCCTCGAGGATCTTCGGGTGCGCGGTGGCGCGGTAATCTTCGTCCGAATAGAACAGCGTCTCGTGCAGCTTCTCGCCCGGACGCAGGCCGGTATAGATGATCGGGATGTCCTTGTACGGCTGCTTGCCTGCCAGGCGGATCATCTGCTCGGCCAGCAGCCGGATCGGCACCGGCTCGCCCATGTCCAGCGTGTAGATCGCACCGTGCGACGCCGAGGCGGCCGCCTGCAGGATCAGCTGGCAGGCCTCGGGAATCGTCATGAAGTAGCGGCTGACTTCCGGATCGGTGACCGTCACCGGCCCGCCACGCAGGATCTGTTCGCGGAACAGCGGGACCACGCTGCCGGCCGAGGCCAGCACGTTACCGAAGCGCACCGTGACGAAACGGGTATGCGTGGACCTCTGGTCCAGGCTCTGGCAGATCATCTCGGCGTAGCGCTTGCTGGCACCCAGCGCATTGACCGGGTCGACCGCCTTGTCGGTGGAGATGAACACGAAATGTTCGACACGGGCCTCAAGGCAGGCGCGCGCCACGTTCTCGGTCGCCAGGATGTTGTTGCGCACGGCTTCGCGCAGCTGCCGCTCAAGCACCGGCACATGCTTGTAGGCCGCGGCATGGAAGGCGGTATCGACCGGATGCAGCGACAGCGCATGGCGGATCACCGCCGGGTCACCGCAGTCACCCAGTACCGCTTCGATCTCGACATCGGGGAAACTGCGGCGCAGCTCACCCTCGATGGTCAGCAGCAGCAGTTCACTCATCTCCAGCAGGATGATGCGGCCGGCGCCATGGCGCGCACACTGGCGGCACAGCTCCGAACCAATCGAACCGCCGGCGCCGGTCACCATCACGGTACGCCCGCCCAGCCAGCCTCGGATGAGGCTCCAGTCCGGGGTGATCGGCTTGCGGCCGAGCAGGTCCTCGATCGCCACTTCCTTCAGCTGGCCCGGCAGCGACTGGCCCTGCAGGATGTCGCTGAGCTTGGGCACGGTCCGGAACGGCACGCCGGTGCTTTCACAGATGGCAACCACCCGTTGCATGCCTGCGGCGTCCAGCGAGGGCATGGCGATCACCAGCAGCTTGGCGGCGGTCTCGCGGACCACTGCCGGGGCATCATCCAGGCTGCCGAGGATGGGCAGCCCCTGCAGCTTGGCGCCACGCAGGTGCGGTGCATCATCCAGCAGACCGACCGGCTCGAAGTTGCCGGAACGGCGCAGGTCACGGACCAGGGTTTCAGCCGCCTGCCCGGCGCCCAGGATCAATACCCGGCGTGCGCTGGAATCCGACTGCAGCGCCTGATAGTCCTTCCAGGCCCGGTACAGCAGCCGCGGCGCGCCCAGCAGCGCCGACAGCGCGAACGGATAGATCACCAGCACCGACATCGGAACGCCATCGAAGCGCTTCCACATCAGTACCAGCACGATGCCGACCAGGCCGATGAAGCTGGCCTTGAAGATGTTCAGCAGGTCGCTGACGCTGGCGAAACGCCACAGGCCGCGATACAGGCCCACGCGCCAGAACACCAGGCCCTGCAGCAGCAGCACCAGCGTGGTATCGACATTCCAGAGGGGCAGCGCCGGCGCGTTGGGGAGGATCGAGTACCGCCCCGCGTGGAGCAGCTGCCAGCATGCCCAGACCATGAACAGGTCGTGGCAGACGATGGCCGAACGCGGCATCAGGCCGAGAATTCTGTCCCGCCAGGGTGAAGCCATAAGTCAGGTAGTTCCTTGTCGGTGACGCAATCCATTGCGCAGGAAGAGCCAGAGGGCGATCAGCGCAATGAACCACGCGATCGCCACGACAGCCTCCCACCTCGGCTGCAAATTCGAGCAGACATTAAGCACTGTAATACTGAACAGGCCCAAAGCAAAGTACATCCCTGTCACCTGGGCATGGCTGGCTCCTGCCTGCACCGCCCGCTGGTAGACGTGCTGGGTATGGGGTTCCATCCAGCGTTGCCCTGAAATGATGCGCGCCAGCAGCGTGAAGCCTGCGTCCACGAGGAACGTCGAGGCCGGCACCAGCAACAGGATCCAGTGGATATCGGTCTTCAGGCTTGCGATCGCCAGAACGACGGCAACCGCATATCCCAGTGCGCCACTTCCGACATCACCCATGAAGATCCGCGCCCGTGGGAAGTTGAACGGCAGAAAACCCAGGCAGGCCAGACCGAGGGCCACGGCCGCAAGCGAGTACGGCCAGGGCAGCACTGGTGCCAGGCCCAGCGCGACCACGACAGCCTGGCTGGCGGCAATGCCGTTGATGCCATCCATGAAGTTCCAGATGTTGATCAACGAGGCAGTGAACAGCAGCACCAGCACGGCCAGCAGCCAGCTGCCACCGTGCACCTTTACCAGTGCGGCCAGCAGTGCGGCAGCAATGAAATGCACCATCAGACGGCGCATGGCCGGCAGCGGCCTGTGGTCGTCCCACCAGCCGATACCCGCCACCAGCACCAGTCCCAGACTGACAAGCAGCAGGCTCGGCATTGCTGCGGGCCAGATCCACATCGCCACGCCCGCAGTGACCAGGAGGCTGATGACGATGGCGATGCCGCCGCCGCGCGGGGTCGCCACGCTATGGCTGCGACGCTCGCCCGGCTGGTCCATCAACTGCTGGCGCAGGGCATAGCCCCGCGCAGCCCACGTCAGCGCCGCACTCAGCAGGGCCAGCCCCAGCAGCGCGCCCATCACGAGCCACGGCATGGATCAGAGCACCGCGTAATTCAGCAGCGGCTTGACCGTGCCCCACTCCTTGCAGCTCGGGCACTGCCAGTGGTGAGTGCGTGCACCGAATCCACAGCGGGTGCAGCGATAAGCAGGGTTGCGCACCAGCAGCTGATCGGTGATGTGCTTGAGGTCGTGCAGGGTGGCGGTGGAATCGGCGCCTTCGGCCAGCGTCAGGTCGATCAGCGCGGACTCGCCACGTACCGACGGACGATCTTTCAGCTGGCGACCGAGGTAGGCACGGGCCGGGGCCACGCCCTCCTGCTCTTCCATCAGACGGGTCAATGCCAGCACCGGCGCAATGCCACGGTAGTGCTCGGTCATCTCCGAAAGGAAGGCACGCGCGCCACCGAGATCACCGACCTTGCGATAGTTCTGCATCAATGCGGGCAGCAACTCCGGCAGATACTCGGGGTCGTTGCGCGCGGCGCGCTCGAACGCACGCACGGCGGCTTCGGCGTTGCCCGCATCCGTCTCCAGGCGCCCTTCGATGATGCCCGCGCGTACCGACATGGCATCGGCCTGGTAGGCACGAGCGATCGCCGCCCTCGCCTCTTCCAGCTTGCCGGCGCCGCGGAAACGCTCGGCCAGCTCGCATTCGAACTGCCCGATCAGCTTGCCCATCGGCTCGCCGGTCACGTCTTCGAAGCGGGTGGCATTGTCGATCGCCTTTTCCCAGTCGCGCTCGGCCTGGTAGATGCCGATCAGGTGCTTCAGCGCCTGCGGTGCACGCTGGTCCAGCTGCGCCAGCTCGGTGAACACGGTCTCGGCGCGGTCCAGCAGACCGGACTTCATGTAGTCCTCGCCCAGCGCCAGCAGGGCCTGCACGCGCTGTGCATCGCTCAGGTCATGGCGGTTGACCAGGCCCTGGTGCAGGCGGATCGCGCGATCCACCTCACCGCGACGGCGGAACAGGTGGCCCAGCGCGACCTGGGTCTCGAAGGTTTCCTTGTCCAGCTCGGCGATGTGCAGGAACAGCTCGATGGCCTTGTCCGGCTGTTCGTTGAGCAGGTAGTTCAGACCGCGGAAGTAGGTGCTGGACAGTCGGCTCACCTGGTTGTCACCGTGACGTTGACCGCCACGCCGTCCGATCACCCACCCGGCCAGTGCAGCCAACGGAACGAACAGAAAGAACCAGAACCACTCGGTGACGAAATCCATCTTCGATCAACGTCCATCAAAAGATTGGGGGGAAACGCCTGCGGCCGGCGTGGCCGCCACGGACTTGTTGGCGCGGCGCAACTGGCTGTAGAGCGGAATGACCACGCTCACCAGCACCAGACCGGCACCGACCACGACACCGATCAGCAGGGCGGCAATCAGCGCCACACCGACGGAGGTGTTCAATTGGGTAAACAGCAGGTTGATCGACATTGCGGTCATGTTGACCGCACCAATGATCAGCCCAAGGATCAGGACCGCCAGCAGGACCAGCAGACGAAAAACCTTCATGCGACAGCTCCAGTGGCAGGAGTCCGTAGCTTATCCGACTCGCGGCTGGATTCGCACGCGGTGGCGCGACGGGGCTCAGGCCGGATCGGCGTCCAGCGGCAGCACACTGCTGACCCGCTCGCGCAGTTCCTTGCCCGGCTTGAAATGGGGGACATGCTTGCCCGGCAGGGCAACCGATTCGCCGGTCTTCGGGTTGCGACCCAGGCGCGGCGGACGATAGTGCAGCGAAAAGCTGCCGAAACCACGGATTTCGATGCGATCCCCGGCGGACAGCGATCCGCCCATCATTTCCAGCAACGACTTCACCGCCAGATCGACATCATCGGCCTTCAGGTGCGCCTGGCGGCGCGCAAGGATTTCGATCAGTTCGGAT